>JALTHG010000100.1 GCA_027004715.1 Deltaproteobacteria bacterium | reverse complement strand
CCGCTCCGGTGATGGTCGGATCGCCCAATCTGATGCTCTCCTCTGCGGCATTGAACAGTGCAGGGGAGCAGAAAAACAGTCCGGTGTCAAATCCATTGAAATCGGGGATCCCCTTGCCGATGTTGCGGATCTTCCCGTCTTCGACCCTGACCCGCGTTACATCATTCATGTCGACGAGCCGGTTATGGATGTCTTTGTCGACCGCGAGGGCGATTCCCTCATCGGGGAGCGGATGGTCGATCAAACTCCGGACTATCCTCGGATCGAAGATATGATCCCCCATCAGGAGGAGGAAAGGTCCGTCTAAGACCTCTTGTGCCGTGAGGAGGGAGACGCCATTTCCCCTCTCCCATCCACTGCTCACAAGCGGGGTGATCCGGACCGCCAAATGTTTTCCCAGCTCTTCCAAGAAGCTACGGACCTTCTCGCCCTCATGTCCGGTGACGACGTAGAGGTCATCCGCTCCAGATTCGATCGCGGAGTAGATGACCCGTTCGATCAGGGGAATCCCCAAGACCGGGATGAGCGGCTTGCTCCTTCCCTGTCTTCTCAGTCGTTCGCCCTTCCCGGCCGCAAGGATCAGTGACTTCATCCGATTAACCACCCTGGATGAACTGTTCGGTCATGTAGTAGGCCTTATCGTCAGTGAACTGGCGCGGTGGGTGCTTACAGAAGTATGCAGATGGCCCTTCCAGCACCCCTCCCTGCCCTCGCTCCAGGGCGAGCTTGACGCAGCGGATCGAGTCGATCACCACCCCGCCCGAGTTCGGGGAGTCCTCGACCGACAGGCGGAGGTCTAGATTCATCGGGACATCACCGAACAGCTTTCCTTCGATACGGATGAAGCAGATCTTGTTATCCTTCTGCCAAGGGACGTAGTCGCTCGGGCCGACATGGATGTTCTCGTCGGCCAGGCGATACGCAGTCACGGCCTGGACTGCCTCGGTCTTGGAGATCTTCTTAGAGGCGAGGCGGTTGCGGGCGAGCATGTTCAGGAAATCGGTATTACCGCCGGTATTGAGCTGGTAGGTCCGCTCCAATTTGACCCCCCGCTTGGCGAAAAGATCGGTCAGGACGCGATGGACGATCGTCGCTCCTACCTGCGACTTGACGTCATCGCCAATCATCGGGAGGCCGACCTCGGCGAAGCGCCGCGGCCACGTCCCTTTGGGATCGCTGGCTATGAAGACCGGGATGTTGTTGATCAGCGCTATCCCTGCCTTCAAGGCGCAGCCGACGTAGAACCCGGTTGCCTCTTCCGAGCCGACCGGGAGGTAGTTCAACAGGACCTCTGCCCCGGACTCTTTCAGTATCCTGACGACCTCTTCTTCGGTCGGTTCTGGCTCATCGGCTACGACAAAGGTATACTTCTCGTCGTAGTCCGCCATGTGATCAGCTATTCCGTCCAGTACCTTTCCCATCTGGACGATGACCCCGGATTTCGGGAGGTCGGGATAGAAGACGGTCGTGCAGTTTGGAGGGGAAAAGATCGCCTCGTGCAGATCGCGGCCGACCTTCCGCTCGTCTATATCGAAGGCCGCGACGACCTCGATGTCCCCAGGCCTGTAGCCGCCGATCTTCCAGTGCATCAGGCCGATCGCATCCTGCGGGGTCTTCTCCCGGTAGTAATGAATCCCCTGTATCAAGGAGCTTGCGCAGTTTCCCACTCCGACAATGGCGATTTTGATACGATCCATGTCCTACTTACCTCCTTTTGTCTTTTTCGGGTTTGTGCCGTTAAGAACTAAGGTAGGCAGACGATGAGTTCGCACATAAGCGCTGGACCTGCTGGCATGTTACCAGTTCTGTGAACGACCAGGTGACTGGGAGCAGTGCATGCTCCCTATGAGAAGCTATGGGCAAAACAGCCCGATACTCTTGCCCCACAGTGACTGACACCCGCCAGCATCCCTGCCTGTCCAGGCATCGCTTATGTGGGAAGGTACTGCCTTTTTAGGCGGCCTGATCTTTGATAATTTACCACATCGCCGATCTGTGCGCAAGTGGATCAGTACCTTTCTGTCTCTTTGCCTTTACAAAAGGGTCATCTGAGGATGGAGGTTATGGGTGTCTGAGGATCAAGCGAAGCAAAGTGATCCGGCCATTTGAGCCAGATCATCTCTATGTAGTATCCCCGATTGATCAAGAAGAAAGTTACCGTGCCTGGAACCTCAAGGGACCTTATGGGACAATATGGGACCATATAGTGGTGCCCCCGGCAGGATTCGAACCTGCGGCACCAGGATTAGGAATCCTGTGCTCTATCCCCTGAGCTACGGGGGCTCTAGGTGGAGATCGATAACACAAGCTCTATATTTCTGTCAAGGTAATGTTCACATCCCTAGCCATAGTACCCCTTCTCAGGTTTCAGGGGCATAGCTTGATGCACTGAAATCCCTTGCTGGCCGGCAGGAGAAAGGGTTACCTGTCAAGTTATATCTCCAGGCGATCTCCCTGCTTTGAAATCCAGGCCAAGAGACCTATAATAGGAGTAATAGATCACAGAGAGCCCTTGCGATCGTGTCAATAGAGCACTCTGGCTATAAGGACCCTATCTAAATTAATGACTGAAAACACTTTTGTCCCTAAAAATCTCCTTGCCATAGAGACTTCTTGTGATGAGACTGCAGCTGCGGTCTTGAGAAATGGCAGAGACTTGATGAGCAATGTAATAGTCTCTCAGGTGCCCATACACAGGAAATACGGGGGAGTTGTCCCAGAACTGGCATCAAGACACCAGCTTGAGGCTATTGTCGAGGTAGTTGAGAAGGCACTTATAGATGCAGACACGGACAGATCTGACATAGATGCCGTTGCAGTCACGCAGGGACCTGGATTGGTGGGTTCTCTGATCGTTGGGTTTTCCTTTGCAAAGGCCATGGCAATGGCCCAAAAGGTCCCATTAACAGGCGTAAATCACCTACATGCCCATCTGACTTCCATATTCCTTCAGGAATCCAGTCCGTCATTTCCATATATAGGCCTGGTAGTGTCAGGAGGCCATACAAGTCTGTATATAGTCAGGGATTTCCTTTCTGTAGAACTCCTGGGTCAGACCAGAGATGATGCCGCAGGAGAGGCCTTCGACAAGGTAGCAAAGATACTCGGATTGGGATACCCTGGTGGTCCTATCATCAGCAGACTCTCTGAAGGAGGAGACCCTATGGCCTTTTCTTATCCCAGGGCAAGGCTGCCAGACACACCCCTTGACTTTAGTTTTAGTGGCCTTAAGACCTCTGTCTTCACATCTGTCAAGCAGATACAGGGCACATTGCCTGTCCGGGATATCTGTGCCTCGTTTCAAGAGGCAGTGGTGGATGTACTGGTAGAAAAGGCCATATCTGCTGCAAAGAGATATGCCATATATGATATTGTAGTATCGGGTGGAGTTGCGGCCAACTCCAGGCTGAGGGCCAGAATGACCAGAGATGCAGAGAGGCTCGGATATAGGACCTACTTTCCCCGCCTTGAGTTCTGTACTGATAATGCCGCGATGGTTGGTATAGTAGGCTATCACCAGATAAGAGCCGGTATGGTTATCAAAGAAGATGCAGATGTCTACTCAAAGAAATAAGGGCCAGGACCAGGTCTCTAAACAAAAGGTCTGTTTAAAGACGACTCTATCTCCTTCGGAGAGGGGCATACGACTCAATCCCAAGAGGGCCTTCAGATACTACATGATCCGTCTACTGAGGCTCCGAGGCGATCCATTTGAGCTTGCACGTGGCATCTCTATAGGGATATTCGTTGCACTGACGCCTACCATCCCCTTTCATACCATTCTGACCGTCACATTCTGTACTATTGGCAGGGGCAACTTGTTGGCTGGAGTAATTGCCAGCCTCTTGATAAGCAATCCCATCACTATTCCTCTACAGTATCTCATAGCGTGGAAGTTAGGCACTATGCTCACAGGTACTTCCTTTTCCTGGCAGCGAATTAAACACCTCATGGATATGATCCATCATGCAGGTATATTCGGTGCTGCAAAATTGATATATATGCAGGGCTTCAAGCTCGTAGGCTCCATGCTGGTAGGGGGCGTGGCCCTTGCCCTCCCCTGTGCCATAATAGTCTATTTTTTGTTTCTGTATCTCTATATGCGGCGTAAAAAGAGACAAAAGGACCGCATCTTCAAAAAATATGGCCTCAATGACCTGGATCCCAAGAAAAAGGCGTCCTGGAATCCATAGATTGCCATTAGCAAGGCGTTTTCTGGGACAGAACTTCCTTATCCATCAGGGTACTATAAGGACTATAGTGAGACTCTCTGGAATAAGGCCAGGAGACAGAGTGGTGGAGTTAGGGACAGGTCCTGGTCTCCTGACCCGTGAGCTAGCTAAAGTGGCATCCAGGGTCATAGGCATTGAGATAGATAAGAGGCTGATAGACTGGATGTCTGAAGATGGCCCTATACCCAGGAATATAGAGCTGCGCCATTCAGATATGCTCAAGACCTCATTCCAGGACATGGCAAGGGAGCAGGGAAGTTCCCTCAAGGTCATAGGCAATCTGCCCTATAGCATATCGAGTCAGATAATCTTTAAGTTATTAGAAGAGGCTATATATATCGACTGGGCCGTATTGATGCTCCAGAGAGAGGTGGCCGATCGCATCCTCTCTCCTCCTGGAGGCAGGGTCTATGGCATATTATCTGTAATCACGAGATATCGTGCCGAGGTCACCAGGTTGATGGACGTCCCTCCTGTACTCTTTTGTCCCCCTCCACAGGTTACCTCAAGCCTGATAAGGATGGACTTCAGGCCCCCAAGCACGGCTGTAAGAGATTTTGCCTTCTTTAAGAGGCTCGTCAGACAGGCCTTTCAGCAGAGGCGCAAAAAGCTAATAAATGCCCTTAAGGGCCTTGTCCCTTTCTCACAAGATGAAATAATCCATGGACTGGATGTCTGTGGCATAGATCCAGGATATAGGGCAGAGGTCCTGGATATTGGAGACTTTGTGTGCCTGGCGAATGCCCTCCTCTCGTAACTGTTCACATCCCCAGGTAGACGGTTCAAGAGGAGGGGTTGAACGGTTACATCTTCACTATTTATCAGTCATATCTTCTCAGATATAGACGAATAGAATCCAAGAGTCTACTTAGGGGCACCATAGGCACAGTAAGGAATGGAGCAGGGTCAAAGGCAGTATCTCCTGGTGTCACTGAATCTGTCTGAATGTCCTTGAGAGTAACGTCCATATCTAAGCCCAGTTTTTTGATCTCCAGATGCAGTCTGGTTGGATAGAGACTGCCATTGCTCAGGACCTCTGGATCCATGTATGAGATATAGAGCCCAGGGCCCCTGATAGAGATCGGCATCAGTGTCTCTTCTGCAAACTCTGCACATCCTGGCCTCCCCTTATAAGAGAAGGCTATAGAGATTGGGGCATCAGGCCTCCCCTTATTAGATATCGGCCTGACGTCTTGAGTTTTCACTATTGCCCATGGATCTAAGGACCAGTATGATACCCTTTTTATAAAAGGCTCTATCTCTCTCCTGTTCTCAGTTACATATACCACACTGTGTGATGGTATAAATAGATAGAAGGCCTCTTTTGTAACAAGACAGTCAAATATGGTTGTACCAAAAAGACCAATACCTGTCATCCTGAGGAGCTCTCCTCCAGAGACCTTTGCCCACATGACCTGCCCCCTGATCCCAGGCTGGCTATGGCCGTGGATTGTAAGCCTTAATCTGAGTCTGGCCTTGAGGTCAGAAAGCCTGTCTGCCTGTAGGGCCAGGGCATTCAGAATATTCCCAGACATCTCATAGCTGGGACGTGGTGGACCTTTCACCTCTGTGGCGCATCCAGATAAGATAGAGAGCGCAATAGCAGGCAAGAACACATATATCCTCTTTAACAGGGATATAGTTGGAAAGAGATATGATAGAGTTATATTATTCCAGGTCATACACTAACTGAATCAGGATCCCTTGCGACAATTTCTCCAGACACCAGATAAGGATGAATCTATGGGACAGGATATCAGTAAGGCATTAGTATATCAGATAAAGAGAGAGATTGCAGAGAGATACTTTGGTCTCAGAAAGGTCATAGAAGAGGACAGGCAGGCACTCGAGACCATGATCTCTGAGTTCTCTCTCCTATATAGTAAGACAGTAGGAAGAGATATGCTCAGGATATATGCCCTGTTGAGGGCCCCAGAACTGATAGATGATTTCTTGAGGGTCATTGGGTGGAAGAGGCGCCCTTTTTTCGACCAGCAGGTCATAGATTCAACTGGAGACAGAGAACAGCTCTTTAAGGGCATGAGCCTCCATGGTTGGACTGATTACTCCAAATTTGTCCACCTTCTCCTGGACAGCTATGAAAGGCTCTATAGGGACCTATATAAGAGCAGGGAGAGATTAGAGGAAATTCTGGATGAGATTCAGGTAGTAAAGGAAGAGGTCAGGCAGTTTAAAGGAAAATTTTCCCTTGATGAGATCATGAACTTTATAAGGACCCTAGATAGGAGGGATGAGCTTGTAAGTGTGTTGGGGGAGGACCAGCCACTTGGGAAGATGGAGGATATGTCTGCACGCCTTGCCTTGCCCTCCCTGGATGAGATTGAAAGGTCTGTGCCTGAGGTACCAGAATTACCCCCTTTAGATAGGATAAAGGCAGACATAAAGGGCCTGGCACGCAGGGTAGCAAGGGTCTATATAAAGGAGTGCCTTGAGGCCTTGATGTGAATGGCCAGATATCTACATAAGGTGATCAGTTACAGGAAGAGGCTATTCTATGAATAAAGACTTTTACGCTCAACATGTATGGCACACTGTGAGAGTACCTCTTTTGGCCAATGCCTATGATATCCTTATAGGCCAAGGGATCCTGGAGGGGTTGGGAAGAGATCTGAGAGAGAGTTTTCCGGTCTCGCGATATATAATCATTACCGATTCCAATGTAGATAGATATCTGGGGACAGGTCTCCTGGACCTGTTACGTCAAGACCAGATGCAGGTCGATCTCTTGTCCTTTCCTGCAGGAGAAGAGTCAAAGAATATGGCCACGGTCATAGACCTTGCACGCAAGATGGTAGAGTTAGGTGCAGACAGGCAGACAGGCATACTGGCCCTGGGTGGTGGAGTGGTTGGTGATATAGCTGCATTTCTTGCATCTATATATATGCGTGGCATTCCCTTGATCCAGATCCCCACCACACTCCTTGCCCAGGTAGACAGCTCTGTGGGGGGGAAGACAGGTGTAGACCTGCCTGAAGGCAAGAACCTCATTGGGACCTTTTATCAGCCTAAGAGGGTATATGCAGACATAGAGGCATTGACTACCCTGCCGCAGGCCGAGGTCAGAAATGGGCTGGCAGAGGTAGTAAAGTATGGGGTGATCAAGAGCCCAGAGCTGTTTGAACTCTTAGAACAACATGGGCAAGAGGTGCTGGGCCTTGAGCCCAAAGTCACGGCCCAGACCGTCTTCAGGTCCTGTTCCATAAAGTCAGATGTAGTGGCTGCGGATGAACGTGAAGGTAACTTGAGACGTGTCCTGAACTTTGGTCACACAGTAGGCCATGCAGTGGAGGCCGCAGCCCTCTATCAGATACCCCATGGAGAGGCCGTTGCCATAGGTATGGTAGTGGCCTCCAGGATCTCTGTGTCAAAGGGACTGATGCCAACAGGAGACCTGGAGAGGCTGATAGGTCTCTTGAGGAGCCTGGGTCTCCCAACCCAGGTCCCCCAAGACCTCTGTACAGAAAAATTAATGGTCCTCCTCCACCACGACAAAAAAGTAAGGGCAGGAAGGATCCACTTTGTCCTGTGTAAGAGAATTGGGCAGACCCTTATCACAGACGAGGTCAGTAGAGAGGAGCTGACCTCGGCCATTGATTCCACAAGGAAGTCACAGAAATGATACCCAACCTAGTGAGGACTCACGAGGGTGCATCCAGTAATATATGCTTCACCTGCAGGTCTCTTGTATCTACCAGGGCCCAACCAGGAGGCTCCTTTTTACCCAATATCTCGCCAGGATTGAGGAGCAGGGTATCATCTATGTACTCAAGGTGCCACCGATGGGTATGGCCATAGCATACCAGCTGAAAGTCTCTGGATCTTGCAATGGCACGGGCAATCTGTGGGTCATGGATCCAGGCAATACGGACCCCCTTTATATCGAGTTGTCCCAGCCAACCATAGAGTTTTACCTTGCCTCTCCTGGCAAGACAGTGCTCTGTAAGAAGGACCTGGTCTCCAGAGTTGTTGCCCAGGATGAGGTGGATCTGTCCCTGAAAGGCATCCAGTTCCTCCAACATAAAGGGTGAAATCAGGTCCCCGCAGTGGATTATTGTCCTCACTCCCAGGGCATTAGCCTGTTTCACTGCCTTACGCAGGTGCCAGATATGATCATGGCTATCACTGAATACAGCTATCTTGTAGGCGTCCATACAACCTGTCTGCTATATTGCTCTCTTGGACTTCTTATTGTCCCTGTCCAGGTGCCTGTGCAATATATCTAGCAATAGCCCTTGTAGTAACAGACCTGTCAGGGGTCTCCAGTCCTCCACTTCTGTCTTGAATGGGACCTGCTTCAGTGCTGGAAGGGGCTCAGGTAGACCATGTATACCCAGCAGAGAAGCGATCTTGTCCAGGCAGTCTCTCTCCAGGTCTTCGACCTGTGCCTTTAAGGAGGTAAGATATTCATGGGCAGCTCGAATCCGTGCAAAACGCTCAGGCCTGAACTCAGGCGGATAGCGTCGGGCCATCCTCCGGAAGGCCCTGTCTATATCCTCTATAGATGCCCCTGGATCGATCCTCAGTAGCTTATATGCAGTCTCAAAATCCATAATGTGACTGTTACCTAATCCTGTCTATATATTTACCTATAATGGCCTGGCTTTCAGTAGAATTCAGATTCGCCTGCACATCTCTCAGCTTCTTTAGCAAGAGTTGCCGCAATGACCTGTATTCTCTATTTCTCCGTGGTATAGATCTTTGCATATCTTCAATACAGGACACGATCTCCTCCCAGTGTCCAAAGTCATACGGGATGCCAGGTAAGATACGAGACAGGGCACGACAGCCAAGATTCAGCCGCTCACTATCCCTGATGGCTGCTATATTCAGGGTCCCAAGATATACAGCTACTCGCCACTTAATTGGAAGCGGTGCCTTATTGAAGTTCTTATCCAGAGAAAATATGCGCTTCTTTGCAGGGGTAGCGATCAATATATTGAGGAGCTCCAGGGCCAGGACCTCTGGATTATCTCCAAGTATACTGCGTCCGAACCTCACTATCCTGTCAGTAAATTGAGTCACCTCTCTGTATATGTCAGAATCAGGATCTAGGCCAAAATCAAGAAGGGTCGCAAGAAAGCCCTTTAAGGGTCTCGCTACAGTATCATTGATATCCTTCCACTCCTCAAGGATACAGGAGCTCAGCTTCTTTTCAATTTCAGGCCATTGCCTGGGAAGCAATTCCATACTGAGGGCAATTATCTCTTTCCATGCCTTAGAATACTGCATATCCATAGTCGAATGAAAGAGTGAGACGAGTAAGTCCTGGACTCCATTATAGTTAAGGCTCTCCTTTTCAGTCAGTAGTCTCTCTCTGGTACGACGGGCAAGGGCATTGAGCGAGTTTGAGAGCCTCAGAGCGGCATAGGCGGCCAGTAGCAACGCACCATCTCTTGGAAAATATTCCCTCAGGGTCAGCCATATCTCTCCCTGACGGCGTATAGGGACCTCTCCCATGTCATTTAATCTGGCCAGGACGACCTGAGCTGCCTCACGTCTGTTTCTATCGGGTAGATCGGCAATGGTCGCGGCTGCGTCCTCAAGTGCATCCAGCCCATGGACCAGATTGAGATCCAGCTCCTCATCGTCCATAAAGTCCAGGAATGAATCCATGCCAGATTCATCGTGGGCAGCAAGGTTGTAGAGCCCAATGTCAGCCAGGAAGCGTTCCCGTGCTGTAGATGCCTTGCTATTCCGGTATGTGAGGAGCATGCGGCGCATTCCATCAAAGTCTCTATCTCTGACCATGGATGTCCAGCTGCTCCACCTGCTTACTACCTCCTCCAGGTCCCTGCGCTCAGTATCATCGACATCCAGGAGCCCTACCAAGATATCACTGAAGTGCTGCAACAATGCTTTACTCTCAGGCCCTGTCAGGAGTCTGTAACACGTAGACCTCACACACTGGGCCAGGTGTCTCAGGGACTTGGGCAATGATGGATCTCCTCTGCCAATAAGGAACCGGCGGATATCCTCGGCCCAATAGCCTAACATCCCTTCAATTTCATTGGAGTCGGCCGTCAGACAGGTCATCATCTCCCTCTGCATCTGGACCAACTTGTCTGCCTGCTCAAGGAATATCGTATGTAGTCCTCTGTCTTTGAGGTCTGAGATGCAGCGTTGCAGCTCTCGCCAGTACGTAGGAGGCAGGTTATAACCATCTCTTTCTGGCCTATGCAGAAGACGAAAGAGTCTCCATAGGTCTTTAGCCATCTGGCTTGACATGCGTGGACGGGGATTCTCTCCCCGAATAGCCCGTCTGATCGCATTATTGAGCACGCCCAGATCGGCATTCTCTATTGACCTATCCAGTTCAATAACGAGTGGCAAGAGGTCCCCTGGGATATCTGCCCTGGTCAGGTCATCCAGATAGACATGTGCCTCTTTGGTCTTGCCTTCTGACAGGAGATATATGGCCTCTGTAAGTGAGATAGTGGGATGGCCAGGAGGCAGTTTTCTGCTTATGTCTTTGGCACCTTCCCAGTGTCCATTTAGGAGGGCCTTTATTGTCTCCCTATGGACTGCTTCCCAAAAGTCCTCTCTGTAGGGAGAGAGTTCTGACTTTGGATACATACGGACATGGGCCATGATAAAGGCATGGTCATCCCTGCCGATCAGATCCCTTAGTTTCTGAAGCTTTTGCTTCTTGAGACGCTTTAGCCTCTTTTTATCCCCTCTCTTTTTACGTGCCAACTAGTCTTCCTCTAAGGCCTCTATAGCATCAAGGAGGTCCTCTTCTAAGGTCTCAAGGTCTTCTTGCGAGCCAGAGGCCTTGGCCTCAGTATAGGCATCCAGGGCCTCTATCAGGTGTCTCCTGGCAGGGTCATCTTCAGGCATATCTTTGCCCTTGAGGAGTTTCTTTGCCTTTCGCTGGAGATAGTCTTCCATAGTGGATGCCTGGACATCTCCTGTACCCCGCTCCCGCACAGACATGGTTACCTCTCTGCGATTATTGTAGCCCTTCTGGTCAGCCACTACATGAATTATGCCATCCAGGTCATAGGAGAACTCTACTACAATATCAGAATGGGCAGGTGAGGGATGGAGTGACATCTCAAAGGAGTCGATGGACCTGTTTTGTCTGCAGCGGTCTGACTCACCCTGAAAGACCTCTATCAGGACCTTTTTTTGATTTTCCACTATGGTATAGAAGACGTCTGCACGGGTGACTGGGATGGGCGTATTTCTGGGAATGATGACTGCAAAGGTATCAGGCCTGTCACTCAGATAGTCGTCTTCTTTACCAAATGCCCTGATACCCAGAGAGTGGGCAGTTACATCTACCAGGATCTGATCAAAGATCTCACCTGCCATGATACCGCCTTGGACTGCGGCACCGAGGGCCACGCATAGTTCTGGGTCTACTGCCAGCTCTGGTGAGAAGTTGATACTCATCTTGAGACCCTCTATCACTGCAGGGATATGACTGGACCCCCCTACTAAAATGACCCTGTCCAGGTCTTCAGGCTCGATAGAGGCCTCTTCCAGGGCATGTTTGACCTCATAAAAGGTAGTATCAATGAATTCCTCTATCAGGGATTCAAATGTAGGCCTTGAGATCTCCATGTCGAGATTTACTGGCCTGCCCTCGCGCTCGGCCAGACCTGGTTCCAGTATCCTGGCAAATGGCCGTGTCGAGAGGGCTATCTTGGCCTGTTCCACTGCCTCACTCAGGCGGGCAATTGCCCTTTTGTCATCAGACAGATCCACTCCCTGCTTTATCTTTACCTGGTCTAGGACATAGTCCAGAAGCTTCCGGTCAAAGTCATCCCCTCCCAGTTGTGTATTCCCTCTACTCGAGAGTACCTCTCTCAGCTCTCCCTGTATGCGGAGCACTGATACGTCGAAGGTGCCACCTCCAAGGTCGTAGATGAGGACATGATGTCTGCCTGACGCAGCTTCAGCAGGTCCTTCATATACCAGCGATGCAGCCGTAGGTTCATTTATTATACGTACTACATCCAGCCCTGCCATCTCTCCGGCCCTGATGGTGGCCCTTCGCTGTGCGTCATTAAAGTATGCAGGGACTGTGATGACCACACGATCTATTGGTCCATTTATGGCCTTTTCGCCCTGTGTCTTTATATAGTACAGGATCTTGCTGGATACCTCTTCAGGACTCATTTCCTGATCACCGATATGGACCCTGACGTCCTTTCCCATAAGGCGCTTTATGGACTTTACGGTATAGTCAGGAAATAGGATACTCCTTCGCTTGGCCCTCTGGCCCACTATAAATTCACCAGTGTTTGGGTCCAGGCTCACCACTGACGGGACCAGATTGCTGTCCTCAATAGGTATAACCCTTGGCTTGCCCTCACTAAGGACTGCCAGAGATGAATTGGTGGTACCAAGATCAATACCGAATATCTTGTGCATATATCTCTCCTTTATATCTCTGCCAGGGCCTAACTGTTCACATTCCCCTTTGGCCAGCAGTGGCCGGGGATGTAAGCAATTACACCAAGGCAGCCTCCTGTTTTAGAGACTGGGCAGGGTGTTCTATCTGGTTAACTACTACCCAGGCCGGACGTAAGAGCCTACCCTTATAGAGATAACCTGGCCTGAGTGTCTCAAGGACCCAATTGTTTGGCTGTTTGGGGTCATACCCGGTCTCTCTGGCCTCATGACAGTGATCATCAAAAGGCACCATATCTAATGGGAGCCTGCTGATACCAAAGGCCCTCAAGGTCTCATCGACACGCTCTTGTAGGATGTTTAGGGCCTCTGGATCACTAATCTGTCTTGATGTATAGAAGAGACAGTCACCCAGTGCAATAAGTCCATTACGCTGTTCTGAGTTGGTATCTTCAGGTGATCCATTAAGGGCCTGTCCGGCCTTCAGGGCCGCTTCAATCCGAGTAAGTCGTTCAATCACCTCCTCAAGTCCCATTTCCTGAATCTGGGCCATTTTTTGTAGCTTTCTCTTGAATGGCCTTATAGCAACTTCAATACTGGAGGTGATATCCTGACTACATGAGACAAATTGCTCACATCCCTGTAAAGTCAGGGGTTCTACCAGATGTGGTAGACCTGAATCCTGAATATCTCTAGGTCTCTTCCTGCAAGAGATTGTCTTTTTGAGGTATGACTGCAGTGATTGCAATACTGACACTATTGCCCTGCCTATATTTTAATCTATCTTTGAGCCCTCTTTGCCGCCTTGAGAGGATTGATATCTTTTCCGCTAGGCCTCCTGTCTTCTCTCTTCACATGGGTTGCAAAGTTGCAGGTACCCCTTCGCCATCTTGCGGCTGGATCTGGATAGACTGAGCAGAATTCCCTGTTACCATATTGGACTATTTTTGTACAACCCTTACACTCTTCAACTATCTCAAGACAGGTCCCACCTATATAGTTGCAGCCTTTTTTGCCCATAAACCTGCACTGAACTCCTGGCCTGACAGTCGTACATTCCATAAAAAGACCTCCTGGAAAGATTTTTTAGAGATATAAATCATTACACTAGATCCAATAAATCGGCAACTGGTCAATCCCTTCCCTTTAGTTCTGCATATAACTGACCACATGCAGCTGATATGTCCTGCCCCCTGGTCTTCCTGATAGTAGCGCTATAATTGGCATCTCTAAGCACCTGCTGAAATAGCAGGATATGTTCATGTGGAGGGCACTTAAATAGAGGATTACTGCCCTCATTGTATGGAATCAGGTTGATCTTTGAAGGGATCCCCCTGAGTAGTCGTGTAAGCAGATATGCCTGTTCAAGGCTGTCATTTATCCCGGCAAGGAGGACATATTCAAAAGTAATCC
Organism: Deltaproteobacteria bacterium; assembly: GCA_027004715.1. GTDB lineage: Bacteria > Desulfobacterota > Dissulfuribacteria > Dissulfuribacterales > UBA3076 > JALTHG01. The sequence goes on along the minus strand of JALTHG010000100.1, from coordinate 2,082 downwards.
GCCTCCTGCGTGAGAGCCTATAGCTATGGCAGGCCTCAATAAGCCTTGGCAGGGGATAGTGCAGGTTGATAGGCATTATCTGGCTTCTGGTCTTATCGTCTGGTGCCTGCAGAGAGATGGCAAGCCCTACATCTGTGTCTCTGCCAAGACGCAGGATCTCAGGGACCAGTCCACAGGTAGACACGGTTATCCTGCGTAGAGAGAAGTTTAGTCCCAGGTCATCTGTGAGGATATGTATAGATTTTAAGACATTGGCATAGTTTGCAAGTGGCTCTCCCATTCCCATAAACACGATATTTGTGGGCCGTTCTCCTGTCCCAATATGTCTCAGCATGCCAAGGACCTGGCCTGCAATCTCTGAGGGGACCAGGTGACGATGGAAGCCCATCCTGGCCGTATTGCAGAACCTACAGCCCATGGCACAGCCTACCTGGCTGGATATACACAGGGTCTTGTGACCCCGGGCTGAGATAACCACACTCTCCACTACCAGGCCGTCTGGCAGCCCCCACGCAAACTTGATGGTGCCATCTACAGAGTGTTGCTCTGCCAGGACCTGGAGCTCAGTGAGCATCCCTTCCTCTGCTACCATCTTTCTGAGTGTCTTTGGGAAGTCCGTCATCTGGGAAAAGTCCTGGAACCCAGGCCTCCAGACCCAGCTAAATAGCTGCCGGCCCCTGAAGGCAGGAAGCCCCAAATCCCTTGCCCAGTCCTCGAGTTCTTCCCGAGTGAGACTGCGGTAGTCGATCCTATCCATTCTTTAGGGAAGACTGTCCAGTAGATTCCAGTACGCTCAGCCAGAATCGACTATTGAGATTGACCCTCTTGTTGTGTCTGATGGCAGAGGCCAGGGGTACATGTACATAGCGATCATTCCATAGACTTACCATCATAGCGGTCTTACCAGACATTGCGGCATGGACTGCATTCTGTCCAAGGTTTGCACAGTAGAGACGGTCATCTACATTTGCAGGCACACTGCGGATGATGTAGCTGGGGTCTATATATCGGATAAAGGCATCCATGCCGATCTCCTTAAAGTATTTTTTGAATCTCTCTTTGAGAAAGCTGCCTATATCACCCAGCTTGATATTACCTGAAGGATCTCTCTGGACATTGTCTTTAGCTACATATCGCTGGCCTGCCCCTTCAGCCACCACTATCACTGCGTGGCCACGGTTTCTGAGCCTGTGCTCGAGTGCCTTTAGCAGGCCATTTTCTCCCTCCAGGTCAAAGTCACTCTCAGGTATCAGACAGAAGTTGACCTCTCTGAGGGCATTTGTGGCAGCAGCTGCAATAAAGCCTGAATGCCTTCCCATGAGCTTGACGAGACCTATACCATTGGGACAGCCAATGGCCTCGGTATGTGCACACCTTATGGCCTGACATGCCATCTCAACTGCCGTATCAAAGCCAAAGGTCTTGGAGACCAGATAGATGTCATTGTCTATGGTCTTTGGTATGGCCACTATGGCTATCTTGAGTCCCTGCCTCTTGATCTCCTCTGCAATCTTGCTCCCTGCCCTGAATGTACCATCTCCTCCTATAATGAATAGGATAGACACGTTCATACGTACCAATGCATCTACTATGACCTCTATGGGTTGTGGTCCCCTGGAAGACGCAAGGATAGTACCTCCATATTCGTGAATACGGTTTACTGCATTGGGGGTGAGGTCTTTTACAGGAAGACCATACTCTGGGATAAATCCTCTCAGGCCATACTGGATACCAATAGTAGACTGGACTCCATAGTCGTAATAGAGCCCCAGGACAATGGCCCTGATTACATCATTGATTCCAGGGCACAGTCCCCCACATGTCACTATGGCACAGCGTGTCTTTGAAGGATCAAAATATATTCGCTCTCTGGGGCCTGCAAGTTCGAAAGAGAGTGGCTCTGCTCCCTCTTCCCATTTTTTCTTTAGTGACCTGTAAGATACCCTGACCAGTACGCGGTCCTGGTCAGATACAAAATAGCTATACCCCTTTTTGATTAAGGGAGAAGGGATCCTTGGTTCTCCAAGGTCCTCTATGACCGTATCGATCTCAGCATCCAGACCGATTCCATCTATCATATCC
>JALTHG010000099.1 GCA_027004715.1 Deltaproteobacteria bacterium | reverse complement strand
ATTCCCTGACAGGATCAGAATCGGCTACTATGCCTGCACCGGCCTGGAGATAGAGCATATCTTTCTTCTGACAGAGTGTGCGTATGGTAATGGCAAGGTCCATGTTGCCTGAAAAGCCCATATAGCCTACGGCACCGGCATATGGTCCACGCCTGGCGTGTTCGAGCTCTTCTATGATCTCCATGGCCCTGATCTTTGGTGCCCCGGACACTGTACCTGCGGGAAAACACGCCTGCAGGACATCAAACATATCTTTCCCCTGCTCCAGCTCGCCAGTAACGGCCGTGACCAGGTGCATGACATGGGAATATCGTTCCACGGTCATAAAGTCATCCACCTTCACGCTCCCCATCCTGGCAACCCTGCCGACATCATTTCTTCCAAGGTCCAACAGCATCAGGTGTTCTGCCCTCTCCTTCGGATCAGCAAGGAGCTCTTTCTCAAGACGGAGGTCCTCTTCCTGATTGTGGCCCCTTGGCCTGGTACCTGCAATAGGCCTCAGATTTATCTCATGGCCTGTAAGCCTCACCAGGATCTCAGGTGAAGAACCTATGAGGACTTCATCGCCCAGGTGCAGATAATATAGATATGGTGACGGATTTATCCTCCTCAGGGACCTATAGAGGTCAAAGGTAGGGATAGAATTTCTACCGGAGAATCGCTGAGAGACGACCACCTGTATGACGTCTCCGGCCCTGATGTATTCCTTTGCCCTTCGGACCATTGTCTCAAAGCGCTCCTGGGAGACCTCTGGGGCAAGTTCAGTAACAGGGACCTGGTCATAGGGAGATCTGGGATAGTCCAGCCCTGTCTCTATACGGCGGACTACGTCGTCTATTGCATTCAGGCCCCTGGAATAGACAGACTCCACGTCGTCTTTTGATTCTATCTTTAGGCAGGCAACGATCTTGAGGGTCTGGCTGATATTGTCATAGGCAAGCACGAGCCCAGGGAACATGAGCACTGCATCGTGGAATCCCATGGTGTCAGGGAGGTCTTCTGGCAGGCGCTCCATGAAGCGGACCATATCATATCCCAGATACCCAACGGCCCCGCCATAAAACCTGGGGAGACCCGGCACCTCTGCAGGAGAGAATTGCGCCATTATCTCTCTCAGGGCATCTATGGGATTACTGGCAGATAGGAGCCTGCGTTCTCCATTGATATCAGTAAAGATGTCTTTTCCCTTGCAGGCAAAGACCAGGAAGGGCCTCAGCCCTATAAAGCTGTACCTCCCCCACTTCTCGCCGCCTTCAAGGCTCTCCAGCAGGAACGAGTAGCTGCCTCCTCCCAGCTTTGCAAACAGAGATACAGGTGTGTCAAAGTCTACTGCCATCTCTCTCCATACCGGTATGATATTGGCCTCTCTGGCCAGCGCCCTGAACTGTGTCAGATCTGGAGTAACCATGGTAACTTCCCCTCACCTGCCCTCTCCCTCAGGGAGAGGGTCAGAGACAAAACAAAAAGGCCGTGGACACTATCTCTGCGTATCCACGGCCTTTAGCCTCTGCCTTTATGAACTCAGCCCAAAAAGGAATGGACGCGCAGTCTCCCTATATGCCAGCACCACCAGCGGGCCAAATCGGTAATGAGTATCTTGTTATATAGATAAGACAAGCCACGCCTTCCTTTTTAGGACTCCAAAAACACTCAGTTAAAATCTACCTGCTCTATTGTGACCTGTCAAGGTCTAAGAAAAGACCCCTATCGGGCCTATAACTCATCTACGCCCAGAACATAACTGTTCACACCCCTCCTGTTGAACTGTTTATGTCGCCGACCAGGATGGCCTAAGAATATAGACCTATTCGCTTCTTATATGTCTCTCGGACCAGGGCCATATCCTTTATAAATTGCTCGAGCTCGGATAGGGTCAAGAGTTGTTGACTATCGCATAGGGCGTCCCCTGGGTTTGGATGGCATTCAAGTAAGATCATGTTGGCCCCGGCTATAACCCCCTGTGCCGCTGCATGGGCTATCTCTAAGGGCCCGTCTGAGGCACGCGCCTTTGAGCCTATAGAATGACTGGGGTCTATGCATACAGGCAGCCTGGTCAATCTCTTAATTACTGGTACATGGACAAAGTCTACCAGGTTGCGGTGTGGTGAGCCGAGCTGTGTCTTTACTCCCCTGAGGCAGAAGACTATCCGCCTGTTGCCCTCACTCACAATGTATTCACAGGCATTCAAGGACTCTTCCAGAGTGAGCCCCATGCCCCTCTTATACAGAACTGGAAATTCCTTCTGAGACCCTACGGCCTTGAGCAGCTCAAAATTCTGTGCATTTCGTGTCCCGACCTGAAGCATGACACCAGTAGGATTCCCTGCATCTCTGAGGGCAGCCCGGATCTCTTCAATATGTTGCTCCCGCAGGACCTCCATGGCAATGATCTTGATCCCATATTTTCCTGCCAGCTCAAAGACCCAGGGCAGACACTTTGCCCCATGTCCCTGGAAGTCATATGGACTTGTCCGCGGCTTGTAGGCGCCCATCCTGCTCGTCACTATCCCAAGCCTCTGGAGGCCCTTGAATACCTCCTCTGTATACTCAGGTGTATCCACTGCACACGGCCCTGCAAAGATATGAAAACTCTCCTGATCAAACTTCAGGCCCTGATAGGTAAAGCCCACTGGTACCAGATCTACATCATATCTGCCTATCTGGCGATATTTTTGGGAGACCCTTATCAACTGCTCTATACCTGGCATGGCAAGCAACACGTCCTCTGGGATGTCATGAGTCGGGCCGATAAGGTGAATCTCCCTTACCTTTCTGGTCTCACCTTCAAGTTCTACCAACTTGATTTTGACATTAGGGAACTGCTTCAGGTAATTGTCTATCTTCTCGAACTCAGGACCTTGGGTAGTTATGTCTGGTTTTAGTATCAGGATCATCTTTCAGCTCTCAAAACTATCTAAAAATACTGATCTGTGCACCTTATCTATTTCTATATCCATAGCCTATATAAAAAAATTATTAATTACCACATCATTAAATTTTGTCAATAAACCAATAACTAATGACTGGCCAGAGCAAGCCAGGTCTGGCGTCTTACCCCTTTGATATTGGTGCAGGCCCGTCTCAAGGCATATCTTTGGCCGATCAGATATACCTTTTCCTCTGCCCTGGTTATGGCTGTATAGAACCATTTGTTGTTGAGCATTATGAAGTGAGAATTGGTGAGTGGGATGGCCACAATACGATACTGGGCCCCCTGCGCCTTGTGGACTGTCAGGGCATAGGCCAGTTCGATTATGTCACCCAGATGGTCAAAGTTATAGGCAATGACTATCTTTTCTGGATATACCACATAGAACTGCTCTAATTCAAGGTCTATCTTTGAGACAAGGCCCATATTGCCATTAAAGACCCTCCTGAATTCCTCTGACTCAAAGGCCTTCCCCTTCTCTATAAAATGAGACCAGGCCATCACCTGCATGTCTCTATTCTGTAGATGGACTACCTTGTCTCCTTCTCTTATCGTTATGCCTGCCCTGGTTACACTGGCTCTGCCCTTAGACTCTGGATTTAGGATGTCCTGGAGGGCCCTGTTGAAGACCTCTGTCCCTAATTGCCCCATTCTCATTGGGGTGAGTACCTGAAATTCCCAGATGGGGTGGCTGAGGTGCTCGCGATACTCTCTGGCATGTGCAAGAATACGTTCCAAGATGGCCTGGTTATTTTCTTCTCTCAGGACCTTGATTTCTCTATCTGTCTTCTTGTGTCTTATGGCATAGATATTGTGGAGTTCTACCTCCTCGAAGACAAAGTCTCGCCATCCAGAGCGCTCAATTCCTTTGGGCACCTTGCCCTGACGTATCTCATTGGCAAAGAGGGTAAGCACACTGTCCTCGCCCTGTCGGAAGATCTGTGTGAGTTGCACTACAGGTACCAGTCCTGCGGCCAGTATATCGGCAAAGACATTCCCTGACCCTATGGGTGGAAGCTGGGCCGGGTCCCCCACAAGGAGCAATAAGCTGGCAGGTCTTATTGCCCTGACAAGGCGATAGAACAGGGGCAAACTCACCATAGATGCCTCATCCAGGAGCACTATCTTATAGGGGAGAGGATTCTCTGGCCCATACTCGAAGTCTCCCTCGCGTCTGTATTTGAGTAGGCTGTGAATTGTAAATGAGTCATAGCCAGTGGCCTTTCTGAGCCTGGCCGAGGCCATACCTGTAAAGGCACAGCAGGCTATCTTATTCCTCCCTACACAGCATCGCGAGAAGAGGTCCAGTATGGCCCGGCATACAGTGGTCTTTCCTGTACCTGCATAACCGGCAAGGGCAAAGACCATCTTTGGCTCAGTGGCAACCCGCAGGACTATCTCTCTCTGTCTCTGGGCAAGCCTGATGCCACTAGATCTCTCGTATTTCTCCAGGAAATCCTCTACTGTATCAATAGGGATGACTGATCTCTCACATTCCTTTGATCTCTCGATAAAGAAATTCTTGAGCCAGTCTTCCATATATCGGTAGGTGGACAGGCCTATCTCTCCCCTTTTGCCCTGCACCAGGGTACCGCTGATGAGCATAGGCCCCAGTACCTCTTGAATCATGGAGTCTGTCGGCACCTTTCCATCAGATGAGAGGACCTCTTTCAGGGCCTTGAGGAGTTCTTGTCTGAAGAGGTAGCTGTGGCCTTCGTTTTCTGCGGTGTTGACAAGGATATATGTCACGGCTGCCTGGATCCTTTCAGGCGAGTCGGCACCAATTCCAAGCCCAAGGGCTATCCTGTCTGCTGTCTTAAAACCTATACCCCTGACTTCTGTCAAATGGTAGGGATTTTTCTTCAGCATCTCCAGTGCCTGATCACCAAAGTGATTATATATCCTTATGAGGAGATTGGGGGTGATCTTCCCACCCTGTCTGGCCAGATAGTCTGAAAGCGCCTTTAGATTCCTGTGTCTGTACCAGGAGCGTTTTATGAGTGCAAGGCGTTTTTCTTTTATCCCCTTTACCTTGAGGAGTTCTTCTGGTCGGTGGTCCAGGATATCCACCAGGTCCTCTTCTCCATACTGTTCCAGGAGTTTAATTGCAAGCCTTTCCCCAAGCCCCTTTACTATCTTGGACAGGAAAAAGAGGAGCTCGCTTCCCACCAGGCTACAGTCTGAAAATGCAAACTGCCTTCCATATTTATTGACGGTCCATGAGCCACAGAACTGAAATTCCGTGCCTTCCAGCCCGGCCTGGGTCAAGAGCTCAGGCACAAGACCTACGGCCGTAAATCTTGCCCCCTTATCAGCACGTACCCTGAGGACAGCAAAGCCTGTATCTGGTGATGCATATGTAACTCGTTCAATATGGCCACGAAGGATGAGTTCTGGACCTGAAGAGATGACATAGACCTCCATAAGGGATGAGTGGTGCCCGGGGCCGGAGTCGAACCGGCACGAAGGAAAGCTTCGAGGGATTTTAAGTCCCTTGTGTCTACCAATTCCACCACCCAGGCCATGTAACTTTCCTTACTGTTTCGGTAATTTATACTGTATTGTCCTGAGGACGTCAACGATCCAGTTGTGTATAGATCGCCTTAGCGACTGCCTTTAATACCGAGCTTTTTCCTGTGCATGTCCTGGATAAATTTGGCTATAGTCTTGGTGCTCTTGGGGCTGGCAACCATAAAAATACGGTTCTTTGGATAAATTTTGTCCATGCCGTGGGGCACTACAATCTTCTCTGTCTCTTCGTCTAATACCCCTGCAATGATACAGCTGGCAGAAAAGGCAGGTTCTTTGGCCAGGTCCTGGACTGTGATCCCGTTTGAAGGCCAACTTTCAGGCAATTGGAAGGTTATAAGCTGTGCCTGGCCCTTCTCAAGAGAACTGATGACCTTTATATCAGGACTCTCAAGTTCAGTCATGACTTTGTGTTCAAACATAGAATTCATATCGCATATGCTGGTGGCACCGGCCGTACGGTATGCCTTTTCATATATAGGGTCATGCATCTTTACCATTATCTTGGGCACACCTATGCTGTGAGACAGGAGGGCAAAGCTGAGGTTCTCTGTATCCCTAGGGAGGGTAGCAATGGCCACATCGGCCTTCTTTATGCCAGCACCTATGAGTACGTTCATGTCTGTAGCCGTCCCTCGTACGGTTAAGAGGCCAAATTTGGCATAGAGATACTCACAGACCTCTGGATCTGTCTCTATAATCACTACATCGTGTCTGCGTTCCATGAGGTTGGAGGCAACTGTCCTGCCATATGTGCCGCCTCCTGCAACTACAATATACATATCTCTTACACCAATTCTGTGGCCATTCAAGAGATGGTAAATGATCTGCCTGTTCCAGTCAAGGGAAGGGGATAGTTACGTGAAGTCCTTACATTGAGGTCTGGCAGAGGTATGTAAAAAGTGTAATGCCAGAAGGATTCCACCAACTGTTATGGCAGAATCTGCGATATTAAAGGCCGGCCAGTGATATGGGCCAATATAAAAATCCAGCAGGTCAATGACATATCTATAGTGTATCCTGTCTATTAGATTTCCCAGGGCACCCCCAAATATCAGAGAACATCCCCAAAAGAAGGGATAGCTACGATCAGGAGATCTATGATATAGGTATAGGAGTCCAGTCAGGGCAAACACACTTACGGTCTGGAAAAATACATCTCGCCATCTACCAGCCCCTGCCATAAACCCAAATGCCGCCCCAGTATTGGTCGTGTAGACGATGTTAAAAAATCCATTTAAGACAGGTCTCACCTCATGTAGATAGAGGTTAGATATGACCAGGGCCTTGGTTACCTGGTCTGCGATCACAACTACACAGGCCACAACCAGGAAGGACTTTAGAGAAGTAGATAGGTGCATCAAAGGACCCTATGTCTTGTCACCTTTTTTGCTTTCTGTCGTCTTTTTTAGCTTATGGTAAAGCCTGCTGTCTCTTGGAAGCAGTTTTAGGGCCTCTTTGTGATGATACGAGGCAGCCTGCTGATTTCCTATGGCATCATAGTAGCGGGATAAGTAGTAGTGGGCCTCTCCCTGTCTATTGAGGGCACTAAGACACCTTCCCATCTGTAGATAGATAGGCGTAGGATCTGGCCAGGACTTCTCCAGGGACTTTAGCAGGGGAAGGGCCCCAGGTGCATTTCCTTGATCTAGATATGCCCTGGCCAAAAAGAATTTGGCCTCGAGATTCCAGGGATGTCTCTTATAATATGGCTCAATGATTGAGATGGCCTGTCTGTATTTTCCTGCCGCAAGGTAGGCCTGCCCCTGATCTATCTTGAACTCAGGCCGATCTTTGGCCACTGAGACCAGTCTATTGGCTATCTTAATGGCCTCATTGTATTCCTGGGCAGCAAGGAGTGAATGTACAAGCCCATACAGGATAAATACATCGTTTGGTGTAGCCTTGAGTTCCTGTGTATATCGTTGTATCAGGACCTGAGGGTCCTCAGTCAGGGTCCTTGCCTTTACCTGTATCTTTCTCAGCCTGAAGAGGTCTTCCTTAGCTTTCTGTATACATGGATCCTGATTCCAGAGGTTCTGTAGATAAGTCATTCTTTCGCTGCTTACAGGGTGGGTAGCGAGATAGCTAGGTATGGTATCTGACCCAAGCCACCGGTATCTCTGCATCTTTTTTAAGATATAGATCAGTCCACGTGGGTCATAGCCGGCCTTACATATCCACTGATATGCCCTTCTGTCTGCCTCCTCCTCGTCTTCTCTACTATACTTCAGGGCTATAGAGGCATTCAGGGCACTTGATGCAAAAAGGGCCGCAGAACTACTCTCTCCTCTCGCCCCTCCCAGAAAGAAGCCTGCCACTGCCAGGGCTGCCGTGGCTATATTTAGCCGCTTTGCCTGCTCTATGCGTCTGACTACATGCCTTCCCTGGACGTGACCTATTTCGTGGGCCATTACACATAGCAGCTCATCTTCACTGTCTACGTTCTCAAGCAGACCTGTATGTATGAATACAAGACCACCTGGCATGGCAAAGGCATTCATGGAGTCGTCCTGTATAACAAAGAAGCGATAGTGAAAAAATTTGCCGTTTACATGTCTCAGTATCTTATGGCCTATGTCAGTCACATATCCGACAATCTCTGGGTCCTCTACCAGCGTGGTCCTAGATTTTACCATCAGGAGCAGTCTGTCTCCGAGCTCTCGTTCCTTTTCAATAGACATCAGTGCAGAGGCAGGCCGAGGTACGATGATACTACAACAGAGGATAAAGATCACAAAATAGAGATAATGGAGAGGTCTATGCATGATTACATCGATTGCCAATATTGAGATCTGCACAAAGTATATTCCAAAGGCCTTCTTCTGGCCGTGCCTCTATCTCCAATACCCAGATTGGAATGGGCGCTCTATCCCTGGCCGCCAATTCGTACCAGATGGGCTCTATCTTTACCCTGTCCTTGTCTGTGGTCACAAGGGCCGTTGCCCCCTGTCTCCTTGCATGCTTCATCAATTTCTCCAGATCCTCTGGCCTGTATAGATAGTGGTCAGGGAATGCAACCCTACCAGTAAGATAATACCCCAGACCTTCTAGGGTGGCAAAAAAAGATTCAGGGTCGCCGAGGCCACAGAAGGCAAACAGGGCCTCTCTTGAGAGTCTGTCAGGCCTGATGGACTCTCCTCCCATTGAGATAGACCTCACGGCCCGCATCTCGCTCAGAAAGACCGGGCGCCTCGGGGCCATCCTCTGGACTTCATATCGGGCTATCTCCTGGTCTGCACGAGACAATAGCTCTGTCCTGGTCAGGAGGATCGCAGTTGCCCTGGAGATGGATGAGACAGGTTCCCTCAGGTCACCTCCAGGAAATACCCACTGTGTCCCAAAAAATCTATGTGCGGGCAGGAGGACCAGGTCGATATCTCTGAATAAGGCCAGGTGCTGAAAGGCATCGTCAAGTACTATTACCTGGGCACCAAGAGACTCTATGGCAAGTCTCCCATCGGCATACCTGTCTGATCCGACCACTACAGGGACACCTGGAAGTGCCTGGGCCATCATCACTGCCTCATCTCCGGCATCCTGTGGGGAGACCCTGACCCTGTTGCCATCAGAGACTATCATGGGACCACGGCCTGCCCTTCCACCATAACCCCTGCTGACTACTGCAGGACAGAGCCCCTGCCCCTTTAACCACCTGCTTATAGTTATAACATGTGGAGACTTTCCTGTCCCTCCAAGGCAGAGATTCCCTATACTTATTACAGGACATGGGAGTCGCTTTATTGTGAGGTATCCATTTCTATAGGCCCAGGTCCTGATCTTCATCATAGTGCTGTATGCAGGAGAGAGGGACCTGCCAAGCACCATGAGCGTGGATCGGATACTCTCCTTCAAGTCGCCTCCCTATAGGTACCCTTGAGGGCCTCTGCTATGCAATCCAGATACCTGAGAACAACACCCCTGTTTTCCTGAAAGAGCTCCCTTGCCCTCATACCCATATCCCTGCGTCTATCTGGATCCCCTAAGAGGTCATACAGGACTGCCTCCAGCTCCTCTTTGCCTGAGACCTGACTGCCCCCTCCTCTCCTCAGAAGCTCTACAGCCACTACACGTATACTCTCTACATATGGGCCAAAAAGCACTGGCACTCCATAGGCGGCCGGCTCAAGGAGATTATGACCATCAAAGTCCACGAGGCTCCCCCCTACAAAGGCGATATCACAGAGGCCATAACACATCAAGAGCTCTCCAAGGGTATCAAGTACTAATACGTCTGGGGCCCTGGCATCTCTACCTATACTGCGTCTTACGGCCTTGAGTCCCATCTCCTCTGCCAGGGTCTTCAGTTCTTGGCCGCGTCTCTGATCCCTGGGGGCCAGTAAGAGCTGAAGACCTGGGAACCGATCTTTGAGTCCCTTGTGGACGGCAAGTATCACTTCTTCTTCTCCTGGGTGTGTGCTTCCAGCCACCCAGAGTGGTGCATCTGGTTCAAGACCCATTTCCCTCTTGATTTCTCTCCTCTGGGTCTCATCAATAGGAGGTACATTGAGGTCATATTTGAGGTTTCCTAAGACCTTTATCCTGTCTGATGACATGCCCAGTCTCAGGAGCCGCTCCCTGTCGTCAGGTGACTGCATGGCAATGAAATCAAATCCCTTATAGAGGATATCTCTTACAGGACTCAGGTGCGAGAGCCTTGTTGCAGAGCGAGAAGATATGCTCCCGTTTATCAGCAGGGTAGGGATGCCCAGGTATCTCATGCCCCATATCCAGTTGGGCCAGATGTCTGTCTCGACCAGGACAAAACAGTCAGGTGAGATCTTTCTTATCACATGGCCCACTATAGGTAGCAGATCAAAAGGAGAAGTGGTAATTACATGAGCGGTGTTGCCCAATCTCTTCTTTAAGGTGCTGAGCCCAGTAGCTGTGGTAGATGAACAGATAATCCCTGCATTGTACCATCGTTGAGCAATGCCTGTTACCAGGGCCAGTGTTGCATTTATCTCTCCTACCGACAGGGCATGTATCCATATCCTGGGAGACCGGCCATCCAGCGGGGACAGATCTGGGAGCCTCCCGAGCCTCCCTAATAGCTGACCTCGATACTTTGACCTGGAGAGGAAATATAGCAGCATCGGAGGACCTAGCCACGGAAGGGCCAGGGCCTGAAGTAGATTATATATAAAGAGTATAGAGCGATACATTTATCAGAGTTTTTATGACTATTGAATTGGGCCTGTATTATATATTATAAGTGATTGTTGTGTAAGCACAATTATATACTACATCACTCTTTCTCTTGATGGTTCCATGCACAAATCCCCCAAAGATACAGAGATAAGGCTACAAAAATTTCTTGCTCACGCAGGCGTGTGTTCAAGGAGGGCGGCAGAGGACCTGATTTTATCCGGGAGAGTCCGTATAGATGGCCAGATTGTCACCAAACTGGGTACAAAGGTAGAGCCATATATAGATGAGGTCTATCTCGACGGGAACAGGATCTCTATAAAGAGATCCCTGATCTATCTCATGCTCAATAAGCCAAAGGGGGTCCTGACCACGGTCCATGATCCCTATGGACGTCCTACAGTAATAGGACTCCTTGGGAAGATACCAGGCAGGGTTTATCCTGTAGGGCGTCTGGATAAAGATAGTGAGGGATTACTATTTTTCACAAACGACGGGGCCCTGGCCTATCGGCTCTTACATCCCAGTCACAAGGTACCAAAGACCTATCGCGTAAATGTAAAAGGGATGCCTTCAGAGACAGACTTAGAGATACTCAGGCAGGGTGTGGAGATTGAGGGGAAGGAGACACTGCCCTGTGAGATTGAGCTAGTAAGTGCCTCGAGTCGTCTATCAGTCCTAAGGATTATCTTAAAAGAAGGGAGAAAACGCCAGATAAGACAGATGTTTGACACAATAGGTCATCGGGTTGTCAGGCTTGTACGTGTCGAGATGGGGCCTCTAAAATTGGGCAAACTGCCACCTGGTAGGTCCAGGAGATTGACTAGATCAGAGATAAGATCGCTCAAGCTGGCAGTAGGGCTCTAGTCTACCGCTATTATCTTTAGATACCAGGCATTCAGCTCAGGTCCCCAGAACAGAAATACAAGGGCAGCCAGGGCCAGAAAAGGCCCATAGGGAATGGGCATATACCTGCCTTTTTTCTGGACCAGTATCATCACCAGACCAATGACCGAGCCCAGGGCTGCACTCAAGAAGATTACCATTGGGATGGCCTTCCAGCCCAAAAAGGCACCTATCATAGCAAGGAGCTTGATGTCTCCACCTCCCATTCCCTCTCTATGGGTCAGGAGCTGATAGCCCCATGCTACCAGATATAGGGTGCCGCCCCCTGCCAATATCCCTAGCAGAGAGTCTTCCCAGGATAGCATAGGAAGCACAAAGGAGGACAGGAGGCCAAGGACAATCCCTGGCAGAGATATTACATCTGGAATGATCTGGTGTCTGAGATCGATCATAGATATCACTATAAGGCCTGCCGTAAAGTAGAAATAGATAACCAGACTGAGATTGAGACCAAATTTGTACCAGAGCAGCAAGGCCAGGAAACCAGTCAAGAGTTCTACTACAGGGTACTGTATAGAGATCCTTGTCCCACAGGAGCTGCATCTAGCTCGAAGGAGCAAAAAACTCAATACCGGGATATTCTCCCACCATCTGAGTCTGTGACCACATTTGGGACAGTAAGAACCTGGCATTACAATAGATTTACGCAAAGGTAAACGATATATGCATACATTTAGAAAACTGCCAATGCATAGACCTATACAGAAGACCATAAGCCATATAGATATCGGTGGAATAGCCACATCAAGACCTATATCTATTCAAATGTTGGCCTCATATCTGTCCTCCTGGCATAGTAACAAGCCTCAATCTACCCTGTTGAACTAGGTCTAGATACTGTTTCCTTACTTCCTCCAGTCTGGAAACGCATTTGATAAATTGTACATACAGGGTATAATATTTTAATTGGACATTTTCGAACTCCAACTCTACAAACTGTAGACCAAGCCCAGATACCTGTTGGCCCTTACGCTGTACATAGCTCTTAAGACAGATTGCACCTATCACTGGCAACTCAAGGATAAGGTCTGTTATGAATCCCTCGGATATAGGGACACTCACCACCACGTAACACCCATCTAAAGATACGTCAGAGGTATATCCCCATAGATGGAATTCTGGAAGATATGCATGCAGGTGTACGGGATACCGTGGATTTTTACGCCTCTCGCGCATATTGATTCTCCATGACGTTCACACCCCTTCCTCTGAACTGTTTAGTCTCTGGCCACTGCTGGCAGGGGATATGAACACTTATGTCTCTCTAATAAAAATTTGTATCCTATCTATTCTTCTTATTCGGACAAGATGATCTATAAGACAAATCTCTGAAAGGGTAACTGTCCACACCTCTTCCTGTTGCGCCCGTCCAGGTCTCTGGACAGAGGCCACTATCCTTGCATCCAGACCAGGACCTGCATATCCCAAAAAAATAGAGATCCTCAATTATTTTATCCGCAATGTCCCTGCCAGTACAAGACCCGACTTTAAGATTTAGTAGCTTCTCAATAAGTTGGGGCTTCATTTTGGTAACCGACTACAAGGTGCTTCTTTTTTCAACATGCTCTCGCCCCCTCACCCTGCCCTCTCCCAGAGGGAGAGGGTTTGGGTGAGAACACTGTATTGCCAGGACTTATTGAGAAGTTACAAGATCTATAAGAAATAGTGTATCCATAGATCCTTGCTAGCATAAGCTGAAATCATTAAATTAGAGACAATAGTGTAGTTCCTCTCTGCCTTGCATTCTGCAGACTCGTATAATTGGGATTAAGGACATCTATGGACAACAATTTTCGTATTTTGGTAGTAGACGATGAAAAATCAGTAGCGATCTTATTGAGCCGAATCCTTAAGCAGGCGGGCTATAAGGTTGAGGTCGCCAATACAGGTACTGAGGCCCTTGACAAGATAGGCGAGTTTTTACCCAATCTTGTAATCACAGACCTCAAGATGCCCAAGATTAGTGGCCTTGATCTCTTAAAAAAGGTACATCCAGAGAGACCAGATATCGACTTTATAATCCTTACGGCCTATGCAACTGTGGAAAATGCAGTAGAGGCCATGAAACAGGGGGCCTTTGACTATCTTATAAAACCCCTTAAAGATCCAGATGAACTGCGGATAGCAGTATCCAGGGTAGTAGAACACCAGTCTATTGTAGCGGCGAATACTCTATGGAGAAATCAGCTGGCCGAAGGCCTTCCACCTACTGAGATCATCTTTGCCGGGATGGCAGAGACGTGGAAAGAGGTAGACCAGGTGGCCAGGACAGATGCCACAATCTTACTACAGGGAGAGAGTGGCACAGGGAAGAGTCTTATAGCCAAGGCCATTCATTATCTGAGCGGACGGAGGGGGCCCTTTGTAGAACTCAACTGTGCTGCAATACCCGAGGCCCTTATTGAATCTGAACTCTTTGGGCATGAGAAAGGGGCATTTACTGGGGCAGTAAAGACAAAGCGGGGCAAGTTTGAACTTGCCCAGGACGGGACCATATTTCTGGATGAGATAGGGGAGATGCCTTTGTCTGCGCAGGCAAAGCTCTTGAGGGTGCTTCAGGAAAGGGCCTTTGAGAGGGTTGGAGGTATCACTACTCTCAATACCAGTGCAAGGATAATAGCTGCCACCAATCAAAATCTGATAGACAAGATACATGAAAGGCGCTTCAGGCAAGACCTCTACTACCGCCTAAATGTCTTCCCAATCACACTCCCTCCCTTGAGGGAACGCCGCAAGGCAATACCAGCACTCAGTAAGTACCTTATAGAGTCAATATCTGCACGTGTAGGCAAAAAGGTACCAGAGATCTCTCAAGATACCTTAAGCCAGATAGAGTCTTATGACTGGCCTGGCAATATACGTGAACTCCATAATGTCTTTGAGCGGGCTATCATCCTAAATCAGGGACCTGAATTGATACTACCTCCCTTGACTGTCACTCCTTCTGGTGCTCAGCGTGAGCCATCCAGGAAGCGGCTGCGAAGCATACAGGACCTGGAGAGAGAGGCCATAGAAGAGACCATCAGGGAAACAGGCGGACACAGGGCTAAGGCAGCAAAGATATTAGGCGTTTCTATCAGGACACTTCAGTACAAGTTGAAGAAATATGGCCTCCTTAAATAGTGGCACAGTATTTGCTGTATTTAAGAATAAAAATTGGACAGATTGAGAGCTTTAGTTTTGGCATATATATTGCTTTAGAAATATATCAAATTTCATCATTCTTCCCAACCCTCCTCTCCCCGAAGGCCTTTCTGGAGTCCTCTAGAAAGGCCTTCTTTCTTTTATCTCTTCTTAAAAGAGGTCCAGCCATGCCCATTAATCCGCACTGAAACCCCTTACAGGCAAGGCCTTGTAGTCTGGATAGGAGTCTGGGACCAGAGATAATGCAAAAATTGCACATTCTATAATGCAAAAATTGCACATAATGCAAAAATTGCGGTTGCCAGATATAGGTGTCAGGCTGAAGGCTATAAATATCAGTCAAGGCACACTTTGGGCCACTGATCCCAGATTACTGGCTCGCAAGTTTGCCGAAGTTGCAAGGCAGAGGGTATATAGAGGTACTTTGTCAGTTCAAGTGCCTGACAATGCAGCAAATTAAGTGAAATTGCGGGCCCCTTGTGGTCTCAAGGCCGAACTTTTTGCGTTGGGAAAGGGGTCATTTTTTCAGGCACTTGGAGTGCACAATCTGGGCTAACAGGCAAAAGGCTATCCCTTAAGGAACTATCCCAAAAAGGTATACAAATTGCGTATAGCTCTGGACAGAGATTCTATACTTTTCAATAGTAAGAAATAGGTGTATTATTTAATGATAATTGGCAATGGATATCTATAGAGAATCTGATCCAAGGGCTAATCTGACTCCTTATATCTTTCTTTGTGCTATATTGGTATTGGCTAATGTCTCTTTTGCCTATGCCAATGATATGGGCTATGACGAAAATACAGAGGTAGTAGTCAGGGGGACTATCAGACAGTCTATAGTGGGTCCCTATATGAGATTTCAGTGTTTTACTCTCCAGTCTGGTACCCGGACCTTCAGGGTCATCGTAGCACCAAGGTGGATTGTAAGAAGGATGGGGCTCAGATTCCACAGTGGGAGAAAGATAGAGGTGGTAGGATCAAAATTTTTTTGCAGGGATGGACATCTCTGTCTCCTGGCAAGGTCTCTGAAGTTCCTTAGCTCTGGTAGGGATGTCGTCTTAAGAGACAAGACCTGCAGGCCTATCTGGCAAGATCTCAGTCTACGCAGCTCCTCATGTCTGCGCATCTTTTATCATTCCCCTTAGAAGGTCCCTATCTCTAGCTCAACAGATACTGTAAGTATCTGATTCTCTATGTCCCTTCGAAGACATATCCTCACTAAAAGAGACAACCTCTCAAGGTCTGTCCTGGACAGCCTGAGCAAAAGGGTCATTAATAATCTCGTAGATCTAGATGAATATAGAGCCAGCAGGCTACCTCTCATCTATGTATCCTTTCGAAGTGAAGTAAATACACACCAACTCCTGAAAGAAAGGCTCAGAAAGGGGCTTAAGGTGGCCGTGCCCAGGTCAGATGTCAGAGAGCATAAGTTGGAAATTCATCTCCTGAAGTCATGGGGAGATCTCAGACCAGGAGCCTATGGGATAGCTGAACCAGATCCTGAGGCAACTCCATGTATATCACCTGCCCAGATAGACTTGGTGATAGTCCCTGGGACCGTATTCGACCGTCACTGTGGTCGTTATGGATATGGTGGAGGATACTATGACCGCTTTCTGTCTAAAGAGGCCCCTCAGGCCATACGTATAGGGCTTGCCTTCAGTCTCCAGATCCTTCCTGAGATTCCTCTCAAGGCCCATGACCAGAGGATGGACATCATTGTGACAGAAAATGAGAGACTGAGATGCAACTGAGTCAGTGTATTTTTACATGCTTATTGCTCGCAATAGGACCTTGCCGAAGTCTCTTAATCCCTGCTGATAGTCATGAGGCATATGGATATGAATGACCCTCATATTGCTCTCACAGAGGGCCTCAAAATCCCCGAGTGCCTGGGCAAATTGTATATGCCAGAAGGATACACCTATATCTGGGACTATTGGATAGTCCTTTTTGCCTCTTCGAGTAAAGATCAAAAAGGCCGCTGAAAGGGGCCCACCTTTATGGATCTGGCCTGTAGAGTGGAGATATCTGGGACCAAAGCCCATAGTCGTAGCACAGCCCTTTTCTTGCCTCACGATATAACGCATCTCTCCTATTATTTCTTCTACTTCTGGATCATAGGGTAGATATGGAAGAAATGCCAGATAGCCCCAACTTGGCATACCCTTAAATATCTCCATAATACACCTCGAAAGCCCCTTCATAGATGTGGCCAATATCCTTGAGGTACGAAAGCGGATCTGGCTGAATGGGTCTATCCAGAATTCTATGGGCATTTTGCCCTTGGTGCGATAGATATTGACCACTTCAGCAGTCTTTTTCTTTGCAAGTTGGACATTGGGTTCATCAAAGGCATTGATCCCAAAGAAGTGGGAGGCTATGGCCGTTGCCATCTCCCAGAGGAAGAATTGGCCACCCAGGTCATAGAGGTCTTCAAGCCATATCTCATAGACAGGAAAGTCTGCATTTTTGAGTTCTGAGACAAAATCTTCTAGTGAGTCTCCGTATGGTGTCCCCCTCAATCTGAGGTAGACAAAGATGCGCTCTCCTCCATAAAATCCTGGAATCCCTGTGCTCTCCCCGACAATAGGGACAAGACCCCTGGTCTCTTTACCAGTACTCTCAGCTATCAGCTGTTCTAACCAGAGGCCAAATGGTCGAATAGGTGGATCGGCAAGGATGGTGAGCTTGTCTCGACTATGTAGCCCAAATTCTCCCAAGAAGATCCCCAGTCTATAGCCTGGATTTTTGTTCCAGGCCATATCTGGTCCACATCTCTTGACCATCTCCTCGGCCCTTTGGAGGAGCGTGTCAAGGTCCATCCCAAGGATGGCGGCCGGGACCAGACCGAAATAAGAGAGGGCAGAATATCTGCCTCCTATATCAGGCGGATTGAGGAAGGTCTTAAGGAATCCATGTCTCTTCGCCAATTCTTCCAGAGGAGTTCCGGGGTCTGTAATTGCTACAAAATGTGAACCTGGATCTGACGACCTGTCTTCCACCAGGGACCAGAAATATCTGAATAGTGCATTTGGTTCCAGTGTAGTCCCAGATTTACTGGCCACCAAGAAGAGCGTTGCCTCCCAGTCCCGATCTCTGACTACCTTTTCTATCTCTTCAGGATCAGTGGTATCCAGGACCTTCAGGACAGGAAATCCCTCTTGAGACCCAAATATCTTACTCAGGACCAGGGGACAGAGACTGGAACCCCCCATACCGAGCAGTACTACCTCTCTGATGCCACGATGCCTTATATCCTGGACAAACTCTGTTATCTCCATCTGGACCCTCCTCATCTTGGGCAGGATATCTAACCAGCCAAGGCGATTTACAATCTGCTTACAGGTCTCTGGATTGTCTGCCCAAAGAGAAGGGTCTTTTTGCCAAAAACGAGAAAGCAGGGCCATTTTCTCAGTATCTGTTATATCTGATGGACGATAAAACACTGATAATCTCCTCTCTTTTAAGGGATACTTGTAACCTCTCAATAAGTTGGGGCTCCCATTTTGGCAAGCGATTACAGGCTGCTTCTTTTTTCAACATGCTCTCGCCCCCCTCACCCTGCCCTCTCCCCTGGGGGAGAGGGTTTGGGTGAGGGAACACTGTATTGCCAGGACTTATTGAGAAGTTACGGATCCTTGAATTAGGTCTTTTCTATAGATACATAATACAGTTTGGGAGTTTAAGCCATAGACCTGGATGCTGCAAATATTTTATGCAGGGCATACAGATAAGAAAATTTGGGCTTGACCTTTTTATAGGAGGCTGTAGGCTATTTATTCATAACTATTCATATGAGAAAGGAGTGAAAAAATGAAGGGATTAGGCATTACAGTAAATGAGCACCTATTGATCCATCAGAAGGAATCCCCAGCGGCAACAGGTCGTTTCACAAAGCTCTTGAGTGAACTGATCTTTTCGGCAAAGATCATATCCAAAGAGGTCAATAAGGCGGGATTGGTAGATATCCTTGGCTTTACAGGCGAAATAAACGTACAGGGTGAGCAGGTACGCAAGCTGGATGATTTTGCAAATCGTGTACTTATCTATAGAATGCAGAGGACAGGCGTACTCTGTGCCATGGCCACTGAGGAAAATGCCGATATTATAGAGGTCCCTGAAGACATGCCCAGGGGCGACTATATCTTGATTTTTGATCCCTTAGACGGTTCATCTAACATCGATGTAAATATCAATATAGGTACAATCTTTTCAATTCACAGAAAGATAAGCGATAGACCATATGTCTCTCTTGAAGACTTCCTGCGCCGTGGCTCAGAACAGATAGCAGCAGGCTATTTTCTCTATGGTCCCAGTACAGTCCTGGTCTATACTACTGGCAATGGAGTAAATGGCTTTACCCTTGATCCATCAGTAGGGGAATTTCTGCTTTCACACCAAAATATCACTATCCCAGAGGCAGGAAAGATATACTCTGTAAATGAGGCCTATACCTGCTATTGGGACGAGAGGACAAAAAAGGTGGTAAACTATTTCAAAAACTCAGTAATAGAAGGGGGTAGGCCCTATACAGCCAGGTATATAGGCTCTTTTGTGGCCGACTTTCACAGAAATCTCCTGCATGGTGGGATATTTATGTATCCTGCCGATAGCAAAGACCCTGCAAAGCCAAGGGGCAAGCTGCGCCTCTTGTGTGAGGTTGCCCCAATGGCCTTTATAGCAGAGCAGGCAGGCGGTGCTGCCACAGATGGTGAACAGAGGATACTGGATATAAAGGCCTCGGCCCTTCATGAGAGGGTACCTCTCTTTATTGGCAGCAAAATGGACGTGGAGAAGGCCACTGAGATTATGCAGGGTAAGTAGGAGGATTTTGGATGCCATGACTAATACGATTAAGACATTCTTTTTCCTGGCGGTCCTGACAGTAATCTTTGTGTTTGTGGGAGGGGCACTAGGTGGTCGTGCAGGTATGACCTTTGCCCTCATGATGGCCTGTGGAATGAATTTCTTTGCCTATTGGTTCAGCGACAAGATTGCCCTGCAGATGAGTGGAGCGCAGCAGGTCTCTGAGACAGAGAGACCGCAGCTCTACTCTATAGTTACAGGGCTTGCCCAAAAGGCAGGTATACCCAGGCCGAGGGTCTATGTCATACCCAAAGGGGCCCCAAATGCATTTGCTACTGGTCGAGACCCTGACCATGCCGCTGTTGCAGTTACTGAAGGACTCTTGAGGACCCTCAGTCCAGAGGAGCTGGAGGGGGTCCTGTCTCACGAGTTTGCCCACATCCGTAACAGAGACATACTGATAAGCTCTGTTGCAGCAGTGATGGCAGGTGCAATAAGTTATATTGCCTCTATGGCGCAGTGGGGCATGCTCTTTGGGGGATTTGGCAGATCAGACGATGATGATGGCATGGCCGGCCTGATAGGAGAGTTGCTCATGATAGTATTGGCCCCTATAGCCGCTGCCCTCATCCAGATGGCCATATCCAGGAGCAGGGAATATCAGGCCGATGCCACAGGTGCCAGGATATGTAACAATCCGATGTCTCTGGCCAATGCGCTCAAAAAACTGGAGGCAGGGAACCAACGTATCCCCATGGAGGTAAATCCTGCAACTGCGCAGATGTACATTGTAAATCCCCTTACCTCTGCCTCGGTTGCAAGGTTGTTCAGTACCCATCCACCCACAGAAGAACGTATACGCAGGCTCATGGCCATGGCCGGGCATAGGGAAGTATAGAGACACAGGGGGTGAGCTGGTTTCCCGCGGCCATCTTGACCGCCCTGACCACTGCCACAGGAGATGCAATCCTAAAGGCCCGTTTCAGTCACCTCTCTCCAGGCAGTATGGCAATAGCGAGGTCTACTGCCCCAATACCCTTCTTATTACCTCTACTCTTTGCAATATCCTGGCCCAATACAGACCCGATCTTCTGGCAGACCGTGGCCCTCTTGCTTCCCCTTGAGATATCTGCTCTCTTATTATATATGCAGGCCCTCAAGGTCTCTCCCCTCTCGCTCAGCATACCCTTTCTTGCCTTTAGCCCGGTATTTATCGTCTTGACTGGGTGGCTCATACTTGGAGAGGAGATCACTCCAATGGGCTTCCTGGGTATACTCTGTACTGTAGTGGGGGCCTATGTCCTGCACATCAAGGCCAGCAGAGAGGGAATTTTTGAGCCCTTAAAGGCCATTGCCAGGGAGCAGGGATCAAGGCTGATGCTGGTAGTTGCAGGTATATACAGCATCACCTCTGTCCTTGGGAAAAAGGCCATTCAGCACTCTGATCCAGTATTTTTTGCCTGTTTTTATTTTGTCTTGCTGGGCCTGGTTGTCCCCATATCTATAGGGACAATCCATTGGCTGTCTGGGGACTCTCATTCAGAGGGCAGGCAGTTGGATCCACTTTCTCAAAAAGGCCCATATCCCTGGGGTGCCTGGTGGGCAGTTGGACTCTTCCAGTCTATAATGGTACTCAGTCACATGTGGGCAATACATCTGGTTGCAGCGGCCTATATGATTACTGTAAAGAGGACCAGCCTGATATTCAGTGTTATCTATGGAAAGCTCATCTTTAAGGAACAAGAGATCGGACAACGCCTTGCCGGGGCAGCCCTCATGGTGCTGGGTGTAGGGCTTATCTTGATAGCAGGTTAATTTAATTATGGATATCATTGCCTTGATTGCACCGCCATGGCCCCTGTTCAATCGACCCTCTATACAACTGGCCACGCTAAAGGCATTTTTGAGACAGGAGGAGCCAGGACTCAAGGTCCACAGCCTGCATCCCTATCTCCAGCTCGCCAATGAACTGGGTCTTAAATATTATCACGAGATAAGCCAGTCGAGCTGGACGGCCGAGTCCATAGGCGCAGGCATACTCTTTCCGGAAATGAGAGACAGATGTGATCGTCTCTTTTCCAGGATCATCAAGAAGAGGGCCTCTTGTGCAGGCAGACCCATCTCTCCTGGACCTGTAAGGGAGGTGATGGCAGAGACTATAGATGCCTTTGTGGACCACTATGACTGGAGGGACTACAGGCTTATTGGGATTACGGTCTGCCTTAACCAGTTGTGTGCCTCACTCCTCATTGCAAAGAAGATAAAAGAACTGGCCCCATCAGTGCCCATAGTCATTGGTGGTGCGAGCTGCTCTGGAAAATTAGGGCCTTCCCTCTTAGAGGTCTTTCCACAGATCGATTACGCTGTCAATGGAGAGGGTGAGAGGCCCCTGCTTGGGCTTCTACGCTATATACAGGGAAAGAGAGACAGGCTGCCAGAGGCCGTATACGGACGTACTAAGGGAGATCGTCCTGATGACATAAAAAAAGAGCAGATTCCAGACCTGGACCTGTTACCTATACCGGACTTTGATGACTATTTTGAACAGCTTGGGCAGATACTGGATAAAAGGGGTATCTCTCCTATGCTCCCAGTAGAGTTTTCGCGTGGCTGCTGGTGGAGGCGCTGCAATTTCTGCAATCTCAATCTGCAGTGGTCTGGATACCGTACTAAGTCACTCAAAAAGATGGCCTCTGAGATCGACTACCTCTCCAGGCATTATGGGATACTGGACTTTGCATTCATGGACAATGCACTGCCAAAGATACAGGCGGCCAGGCTGTTCCAGCTCCTGGCAGCTCATAACAGAGATTACAGGATATTTGCAGAGCTTAGGGCAGTACACTCAAGGGATGAGCTCGCTGTCATGGCCAGAGGAGGTCTCAAGGACATACAGGTAGGTATAGAGTCCCTGAGCACCTCTCTCCTCAGGAGGATCAATAAGGGGATAAGGGCCATAGACAATGTTGCTATTATGCGGCATGCAGAAGAGGTGGGTATCAGGCTAGATGGTAATCTCATCATACACTTTCCTGGAAGCACGGAAGAGGAAGTAGAACAGACTATAGAGGCACTGGACTTTGTATGGCCATTTAGACCCCTCAATACAGTGTCCTTTTGGTTAGGTCTTGGGAGCCCTGTAGAACAGAGACCATCAGATTTCGCTATATCCAGGATAAGGTCTCACCACTTCTTTACCTACCTGTTTCCTGAGGAGATATATCGCAGGCTTTCCTTATTGATACTCAGCTATAGAGGTGACCGAGAGTTACAGTACCAGCGCTGGCACAGGGTAAAGAAAAAGGTCATGGACTGGCATGTCCAGAGGAGACAGATGGGCATCGATAAGAAGACATTGACCTATCGTGATGGAGGTGAATATCTGATTATCACTCAGAAGCTACCTGATGGAAGGGTCCTGAGCCACCGCCTCAGAGGACTGTCAAGGAGGCTTTATCTGCATTGTATCACCCCAAAGACACTGGCATCTGTCTGTGACCAGGCAACAGGCCAGACCCACGAACAGGTAAGAGACTTTATAAGAGGTCTGGTGGAGAAGCGGCTCGTGTTTCAAGAAGATGATAAGGTCATCAGTCTGGCCATACACTCTGTAGAGCCATAACCGTTGACAGAGTGCCCCAGACTATTAATAATTTTTCTAACTACTGATGAGGACTACCAGCAGTGAAAAAGACAAATAGACGGCCATGGCTAGATGAACGGAGAGACCTCTTTGTAAAGAACGCCTTTAGAGATTTTATCCGTTCTTATCTTTTATTTATGGAGATTGAGCAGAGATATAGGGAAAGGCAGTCTATTGACTATAAAGACCTGGATAATCTGGTAGGCACGCAGGCAGATCCTGGGATCTTATGGACATTAAAGGATAACTGTCACCATATCTGGAAAGACATCGATCCAAAGGACCAGCCAGAACACTTTTTCTTTGACTGGATAATAGGGGCCATATTCCATGAGGCAATGAAACTAAAAGAAAATGTCTATCTAATGGAGCGATATCATCCTGCATACCAGATTATCACAGGTACCATGAGTCTGACTCTACGCCAGAAGAGATACCGCCACTTCTTTGAGCAGATATTAAAAGATATCCGTCTGGGTATGGAGCGGCTCAAAGACCTCTTTATGTCTGCAATTGAACAGACAGAGGCACTCCTCATGATAGAGCGAGACAACTCCCTGTTGATACGCTTTATCCTCGAAAACAGGTCAAGGCTAGAGAAGGTATGGCAAAAAAGCGGGGGGATAGACCATATGCTTGGGCTTTTGTTCCCTGAAGGGCTGTATAAGGCATATTACATTGCAGGGAAAAACTATCTGGAAGGGAGCTGGTATAGAGAGGCCCAGGCGGCCTTCGAAGAGGCCCTCAAGCTGAACCCTGACTGCCAGGAGGCAGAGGCCGATCTGAAGACCCTTGAAAAGCACCTTAAGGAATTAGGACCTGGCTGGGGGACTAGGATTCGAACCTAGATAAGCAGATTCAGAGTCTACTGTCCTGCCATTAAACGACCCCCCAACAACAAGACTGTATATAAGAATTTTAGATAGAGATGTCAACTCTGGATATCTAAAGGCAGGTGAATTTTGTGATGCAGCACAAGAGGTCCTTATTGAGCGTTCAGCGTAACCCTGTACTGGCCAGGGAATGTGTTACACCTGCTCTGTGTGTTGCCTATAATGAAATATCCAGAATAACTATTCAATTATAAAGCTTGCATATCCAACTACCCGTGCGTAATCTCCAGTGATGTCACCAGAGGTGGCATATCTGACTAATTGGGCACTATCTGCTCCCAGGTCAAGAGAGGCTACCATGGCTATAGTAGTTGGTATTACCCCACACATGGATATGGCATAATTTCTCACTGTCTCTAAGAGACCTTCTGGGTCCATGGCAAGGATTCTATCAATAGCCAGGCGGTCTTTTGTCTGGGCCTGTTCTTGGGATTCATAGTGGGTCATATCAGTGCTGGCAACAAGGAGTACAGGTCTCCTTATCTCTCTCACTGCCCCTGCTATGGCAGAGCCTATCTCTTTACATATAGAAAAAGGGAATGCCCCACCGAGACATATCGGGACTATACTCAAGTTGGACTGGCGATACTGTAGGAATGGTATCTGGACCTCTAGCGAGTGTTCGTAGATATGGGCCTCTATGTCCTCTTTGAAGTAATCAGAACCCTTAAGTATTAGGGATGCCAGGTCCTCTGATATAGACACATCTCCCATAGGCATGTCCCATTTCCCTGTGGTCATTACTGCTACTGGAGCCCCTACACCTGTATGATTTGGACCCAGGACGACAACGGTCTCAGGGACCTCTATCTGGGCATAGGCAGCACCAGCTACAGCTCCTGAATAGATATACCCTGCATGAGGTACTACAATGGCCTTTGCAGGCCTTGCACCCTTGCTGGGGCCTATCAACATGCCAAGGTCATGGTGGAGTCTGGTGGGATTTCCGTCATAAAATTGATTGGCTACAGCAGGTCGGCGTATCATAGTTATCTCCTTGTGTCCTACTAAAGACTTGTGGTCAAATCCTGGACGGTATCTATTATTTATAGAAGGCTTCATGCCAAGGTACTTCAATCCTGGACATGAAAGTTGGCTCAAAGCTCAAAGGGATAAGGCAAGAGATCAATATTTATAATCTTTTACTCTGGGCCTTGAGCTTTCGCTTTGAGCTATTTTCAAGATGTAACTGTTCCTGTTGAACCGTTTACCGCCGGCCAGCAGATATGAACAGTTACTTCAAGATAAAGTTAATATGGATTCTAATTAGAGCCATGTCAAGAAACCTCTTAAGGGCCAGGAACTTAGAATGGCTTATCGATCACTACCGCGTCCAAGACGCCAAAATACAGGCCGGTCTGAGCAGGGAAAAGAGACTGACTGTCTTGAGGAGGGCAAAGATCGTTGGTCAAAAGGTCTATTACTACGAAGGGGCTGATAGACTGATGCCTCTGGCCAAAGAGGCCATACTTCAGGCCGATATCAATGGCACTGACCTGCCCTCTGGGTATGTCTGGTGGGCCAATTCCCTCTCTCAGGCCAGGGGAAGGATGGGACGAACCTGGTGGGCACCTGAAGGGGGGGTATATCTGTGTCTGGCCCTATATCCCTCTATCTTTAATAAAAATTGGCCGTTTTATAACCTGGGGGCAGGAGTGGCCATTGCCCAGGTCCTCACAGAGATGGGAGTTCCTGCAAAGATCCGCTGGGTCAATGATATATTGATAGAAGGACGCAAGTTAGCTGGCATCCTCTCAGAGACAGTAAGGACACCTGGATCAGGAGAGACATATCTCCTCTTTGGCATAGGGATCAACCTCAATATAGATAGTTTCCCAGAAGGCCTTTCCCAGGCCACATCCCTTTCTCTATTTACAGGCAGATACTGGTCTAGAGAGCAGCTTGCAGCCCGGGTCCTGGCACGGATCGGCTGGATCTTCGGTCTTCTCCAGGAATGGGAATCTGACTGCCTGGATATGGGGTCTGTATGCCTGCCCAAAAATCCTGTATTAGAGGCGTGGAATTCCCTGAGCGATACCCCTGGACGCAGAGTGGTCTATGGCCTGGATGCAGACCTCGATCCGGAGTTTGAGGCCCTGGCCCTGGGAATTGCATCAGATGGAGGTCTGAAGATGCTCTTGGACACGGATGAGGAGATCAAGGTAAACTCAGGAGAGATTCGCTATGTTGATGCCTGATCCTGCAGGTATGCCTTAATAAAAGGGTCCAGATCTCCGTCTAAGACTCTACCTACATTCCCTGTCTCCATGCCTGTGCGGTGGTCTTTCACGAGTTGATAGGGCTGTAGTACATATGACCTGATCTGGCTCCCCCAGGCTATCTCCTTCTTTTTTCCACGGGCAAGTTGCTTTTCTGTGTCTTTTTTGGCCTTTTCTCGTTCAAAGAGCCTGGCCCTCAGGATCTTCATGGCAATGGCCCGATTGTTGTGTTGAGACCTCTCATTCTGACATTGGACCACTATGCCAGTCGGTATATGGGTAATACGGACCGCAGAACTCGTCTTGTTGACATGTTGCCCCCCTGCTCCACTAGAGCGATATGTATCTATGCGCAGGTCTTTTTCGTTTATTTCGATCTCAATGACATCGTCCAGATCCGGGCTCACAAACACGGATGCAAAGGAGGTATGTCGTCTCCCTGAGGCATCAAATGGTGATATGCGGACAAGTCGGTGCACACCGGCCTCAGATTTCAGATAGCCATAGGTATAGAGACCCTCTGCCAGAAAGGTTACACTCTTTGTGCCGGCCTCATCTCCTGGCATGATGTCCAGTATCTTGACCTTTATCCCTCGTCTATCACACCAGCGGAGATACATCCTCAGCAACATATCTGCCCAATCTTGGGCCTCAGTACCACCTGCCCCGGCATGGATCGTCACAATGGCATTATTCCGATCATGTGGACTTGAGAGAAGTCTGGTGAGCTCAATATGGCCTATATCTCTGTCTAATTCCTCCAATCCATCTTCTATATCTCTGAGGATCGATAGATCTCCTTCATCTTCTGCCATTTCCAAGAGGAGATAGAGTTCTTCATGCCGTTTAGATAGACTATCCAGGTCCTTTTTTTGGTCTAGCAACAGGGACCGCTCTCTCAGGAGTTCTTTTGATTTTGGATCTTCCCAGAAGTCCTTGCGAAGCATCTCTTTGTCTAGCTCTGCAAGGCGTCTGTCTACTGCCTCCTGATCAAAGATGGCCTCTAATGGTCTCTATCTTTTCGTGAATATCCCTTAATTTTTCTTTCAGTTCCTGTATATCCAGTGAATTTTTGATCATGACTTTATACCTCCAGACTTCTCCAAATAGCATCAATTAATGGCTATTTTTTACATTTTTGGGAGCATAGCCGACATCATACAGAAGGCATTTCCCATTGCGAGGCCTTATTTTTTTTCTCGTTAAGCGCTCTGCACAGTTGTATCTGTGCTGCACAGAATCTCAGTATATCAAGGGGCTCTAAGCGAATTTCAACCGCCTCACGCTGCTACGTACCCATCCAGACAGTATGTAATGGCATCTGAGACAGGAAGCAGGTCTCGAGGACTTGATAGATAATTGCCAAACATATCACTGAGCAGTCTTCGGCCATTCCATGCCAATGCCTGCGCCAAATCCCACAGGTTCTTGCCCTCTGTATCTACATCCCTGTCTATTTCTTCTATGTCTATCCTTTCAGGACATCCTTGCAGTTGTTTTATATGCACATCTATAGCCTTTGAAAATTTCTCCCAGATCACAAAACCATGACCTGACATTGAAAGAGAATGCTTTACTCCCCAGCCCCCACGACCTACTATACTATTGAATGCTTACCTAAAAAAGACTGTAGCTCCTCAATAAGTCCTGGCAATACAGTGTTCCCCCTCTCCCCCTGGGGGAAGGGCAGGGTGAGGGGCGAGAGCATGTTAAAAAAGAAATACCCTGTGATCAGTTACCAAAATGGATGCCCCAACTTATTGAGAAATTGCTATAACTGGCACTAACTGTGCAGAATAATGGGAATTCTAGAGGGGAGATAGAGCAGTCTCTGGAGAAGTCTGGAGCTCAGATGTGAACAGTCACTCAGGCTACTAGATCATTTTGAGAAAGTAGGCATGAAACCGCATGTCTCCAGTCAGCTCGGGATGGAATGCAGTCACCAGAACATTTTTTGACCTTGCAGCCACAGGTGTGCCATCATGGAGTTGGGCAAGTACCTTTACCCCATCGCCGATCTTCTCTATCCAGGGAGCGCGTATAAACACTGCATGAAATGGCGTATCGCCAAGTACAGGAACAGAGAGCTCTGTCTCAAAGCTGTCCACCTGTCGTCCAAAGGCATTGCGACGTACCCGGATATCCACGGCCCCAAGTGAGTAGTCATTGGGGTCTGTGGTCTGTTTGGCCAGGAGTATCATGCCGGCACAGGTACCAAAGACAGGCAGACCCCCTGCAATCAGTTCCTTTAATGGAGAGACCAGGCTATAGGCCCTCATTAACTTGCCAATGGTAGTGCTCTCACCACCTGGGATCACTAATCCATCTATCCCATCGAGCTCTTGGGGAAGCCGTACCAGGCTGGTCTCCACACCCAGTCGATTCAGCACAGAGACGTGCTCAACAAAGGCGCCCTGGAGGGCAAGGACTCCAATCTTCTTCATATCAGCAGATCACCAGCCCCTCTTAGACAGGAGTTCATCCTCAGGTATAGACTTTATCTCAAGCCCTGGCATGGCCTTACCGAGGTCATGGGATACCTTGGCGATAATATCTGGGTTCTGATAGTGTGTAGTGGCCTCAACAATGGCCCTGGCCATTACCTCTGGCCTGGAGGACTTAAAGATGCCAGAGCCCACAAAATTGCCATCTGCACCAAGCTGCATCATAAGGGCGGCGTCTGCAGGAGTGGCTATCCCACCAGCGGCAAAATTGACCACTGGCAGCCTTCCTGAGTCATGGACTTCCTTGACCAGCTCGAATGGTGCACCCAGCCTCTTTGCCTCAGCCATGAGTTCATCTTCACGCATCCCCTGGAGCCTGTGGATACCCTCCATTACTGCCCGCATATGTCTGACTGCCTCCACCACATTTCCAGTCCCGGCCTCGCCCTTGGTCCTTATCATGGCCGCACCTTCGCCAATACGGCGCAGTGCCTCACCGAGGTCCCGGCAGCCACACACAAATGGGACCTTAAAGTCGTGTTTCCAGATATGATTGGCCTCATCGGCAGGGGTAAGGACCTCGGATTCATCGATATAGTCTACCCCAAGCGACTCCAAGACCTGGGCCTCTACAAAGTGTCCGATACGGCACTTGGCCATCACCGGGATACTGACGGCCTCCATGATCTTCTCTATCATACTGGGATCAGACATACGTGCCACACCACCATAGGCACGTATATCCGAAGGGACCCTCTCCAGTGCCATTACCGCGCAGGCACCAGCATCCTCTGCAATCTTGGCCTGCTCTGGGGTAACTACATCCATAATCACCCCACCCTTTAACATCTGTGCAAGCCCTGCTTTAACTGTCCATGTACCTTTATCCATTATCATTGTATCCTTAACCTGTCCCAAAAGACTCAATTTTTTATCTATTGACAGGGAATTTAGCCTGGCTTCTAGTCTGATAGACTAATAAAATTCCAGCCTATCTCTACAGCTCGATTTCTATCAACACAGGACCGACCTGTCAAGGAGAAAAATTATGGATAAGAGCACATTGAAAAAAGAAGCAGCCTGTAATCGGTTACCAAATGATTTAGTGGAGATCTGATCCCCTTAAGATATGACTATTGTGTTAGCTCCAGTTTGATGTATAGTCTCTGTCATTGATAATTATCAATCTCTCCGGCCAGGATGTGAATAATTACCACTTAGTTGTATGAAGCTATTTATTACTGTGTTAGGTCTAGTGATGGTCATGGAGGGACTCCCGTATTTTGCCTTTCCTGAAAAGATGCAGGTCCTTATAAGACAGATTGAGGAGATGCCTCCAAATTATCTACGGTGGATGGGTCTTACCCTTACCCTGATCGGTTTGACTATATGCTATCTTGCCCAGAAGACA
The DNA here is from genome assembly GCA_027004715.1 of Deltaproteobacteria bacterium. Classification (GTDB taxonomy): domain Bacteria; phylum Desulfobacterota; class Dissulfuribacteria; order Dissulfuribacterales; family UBA3076; genus JALTHG01. The sequence continues at coordinate 11,756 of JALTHG010000099.1, read as the reverse complement.
GGGATATTTTCATGAAGACAGGTTTTGATTTAGAAGAATACAACTATGCCCTACCACCCAATTTTATTGCGCAGTATCCCAGTGAAGATCGCCTATCTTCACGCCTGATGCTCCTCGACAGGACCTCTGGTCAAATAAGACATCGGCTCTTTCGTGACCTCTTAGACTATATAGATCCTGGTGACTGCCTGGTCTTTAATAACAGTAAGGTATTCCCTGCCCGTATCAGGGGACTGAAATCTACAGGTGGAAAGGTAGAATTCCTTTTACTCAGCTTCCCTAGAGAGACCTGCAGGGGTGAGGCCTGTGGAAGGGCTATCTATCGGAGCTCAAAGGCACTAAAGACAGGACAAAAGATTTCTTGCAGGGATTCTCTGGAGATAGAGATCCTCAAGGTCTATCCTGCAGGACAGGCCGATATAAAGTTGAGATTTCAGGGAGAGCTGATTTCTGTCCTGGAGTCTTGCGGAGAGATCCCCCTCCCGCCATATATAAGGCGCCCAGTGGCCTCGTCTGATATAGAGAGATATCAGACCGTCTATGCCAAAGAGATTGGTTCAGTGGCTGCACCTACAGCCGGCCTTCACTTCAGCAGGAGACAACTAGACCTGGCAAGGGAAAAGGGCATCCAGATGGCATGGATAACACTCCATGTAGGATATGGTACCTTTGCCCCAGTAAGGGCAACTGATATACGCGAGCACAAAATCTACTCAGAGTGGCTCTCTGTAGGTGAAGATGCCGTAAAAAAGATAGAACTCACCCATAGGACAGGCCACCGGGTCATAGCAGTAGGGACCACTACAGTCAGGGCCCTTGAGGCAACAGCAGATGGGGCAGGAGGAATAAAGACCTATCGAGGTCTCTGTGACCTCTATATCCTGCCTGGCCACTGCTTTCAGGTCACTGACTGTATGATTACCAATTTTCACCTGCCCAAGTCTTCCCTATTGATATTGGTATCTGCCTTTGCAGGAAGAGACAAGATACTCTCTGCCTATAGAGAGGCCATAAAATCTGGCTACAGATTTTTTAGCTATGGGGATGCGATGTTTATCATATAGCCCCTATTGAATAGTCTTATGTACAGGCATAGGCCGAGTGATTGTGGATGGACTCGAAGTTTTCGGCCTCTACCCTGAACCATGTAATGCCTGGCAATTTCTTGACACGTTGGCACACATTCCTGACTACATCTTCTACAAACATGGGCCTGTCATATCCCATTTCAGTGACAAATTTTTCGTCAGGCCTCTTGAGCACTGAATAGACCTCTGAAGAGGAAGACTTTTCCACTTCTGCGATCAAGTCTTCAAGCCACAAAAAACGGTCAAATCTGACCCATAGCTTTACCTTTCCTCTCTGGTTATGAGCACCATATTTAGATATCTCTTTTGAACACGGACACACAGTAGTTATAGGTACATTGACCACCAGGACCAAATCGAGTTGCTCGGTCATGCTGCCGTGAAAGCCACACATGTATTCCATGAGCCCAGGGGTCTTTGTTACCGGGGCCCTCTTCTCTATGAAGTAGGGGAAGTCTATCTCCAGGTGCGCTTCCTGTGAATTCAGACGATCTTTCATCTCGGCAAGGATCTTGGAAAAACTCCTGAGATTGATGTCCCTGTGGTAATGATTCAGGATTTCCACAAAACGGCTCATGTGTGTCCCCTTAAATTGATGTGGCAGGCTTACATACATGTTGATACTGGCTACTGTCTGCTGAGTGCCATTAACCTTGTCAAGAACGGTTATAGGATAACGGATGTTCTTTATGCCTACCCTGTGCAGGGGGATATTTCGATCATCAGGCAGACTCTGTACATCTACAAGAGAAGAAAATGGCCTGTTCATTTTGTCTGTTCCAGTAAGGACAAGAGGTCTTGAGCCGAACTCCTGAGCCCTGGGCTACTGTCATACACAGGCATTCCTGATCTCTCGGCCTCTCTGACTTCATCTGAGGCAAAAAAGACCCCTATAGGCCTTTCCCCCAAATATCCCTCTATATAGTCCAGGTCCTTAGGACCCTGTACCTGATTGGCTACTATCTCAAGGTGGTCTATCTTCAGGTCTCTCCCTAGAGTCTGAATCTTGGCAGCGGTCTCAAGGCTCCCTCTATAGGGCTGGATTACTATCAGGAGGTGATCGACACTGGCAATGGTACCCCTACCAAGGTGTTCTACGCCTGCCTCCATATCGAGGACTATGTCCTCATTTGGAGAGAGGAGCAGGGTATTCAAGAGGGCCCTGAGCACTGCATTGTCGGCACACGCACATCCTGCTCCACCCTGTTGAATGGCCCCTAAGACCATGAGTTTAATGTTTCCCTTCTGTACCATAAAACGTCCTGGGAGGTCACTTACCTTTGGATTTAGCCGATAGAATGATCCACACCGTTCGGATCTCTCCTGAATAAGGTCTCGCATCTCTACTATAGGACGAATCCTTTCTGCCTGCTGAAAACCCAGGGCCATTGCCAGGTGTGGACTTGGGTCTGCATCAATGGCCAATACCTGTCTGCCCCTGTCTGCCAGGACCTTAATGAGAAAGGCAGCAATGGTGGTCTTGCCAACACCACCCTTACCACTTACAGCTACTTTCATGAAAATTTCCTCTGTTTAACTGGAGATCCGAGATCAGGTGACTCATCTGTCTGTGTCTTCTCCAAATATTCATTCGTAACCGTTTCCTGCTCAAGGATAAGGCCCTCTGGCAGACTCTCTCCAAATGCCTGATCTCTCTCCCTCTTTGCAAAAGAAACGACATCCCTCAAGGGTTCCAGGTCACCCTCTTTGGCCCCCAACAGCTGGAGCCAGTTAATTATATCCTGACGGGCTGTGGGCTGCAGGTCTCTGATCCTGTCTCCTGTGAGCCTTGCCATAGAGATCACGGATTCAAAGAGCCTTATGGGCTGCCTCCACTCCTGTCTCTTCAGGGCCTTTAGCCAGGAATAGACCTCTTTTGGAGGCACCACCTTATTAGCTGGGCCATATAGTGGCTGCCTGGAGCCTATACGAGAGAGGACCCACAGACTACCCTGCCAGGCCGATCGTGTCTTTATGAGCATAGACAGGAGCTCTCTCCCAAGTTCTATTTTAGAGGATATCTCGAGGCGTTCGAGATTGGCAGCAAAGAGCCACATCTCTCGTCTCTCTTCCTGAGATACCTTGATCTGTCTCGTCCTGGTCCGCCTGTGTCTTTTGGCCTGGCCAGGCAACAAGACCCCAGACATAGAAGAGAATATCTGGGCCTGTTGACCTGACCCCAGACCTGCAGCTACACGCCGCCAGAAAATCCACCACTGGAGCCTTGATTCCCTTGCCCTTGAGAAGACAAGGCCTTTAAAATAGATAGGCCATATCCTCTTGATACGCCAGGGGTCCATCACCTCGCCGGCTCCTGGTCTGAGACAAAAGCCTGCCAGGTTATACCACCTGGCCTCGTGTTGAGGAGACATCCGACAGCCCTCTCTGACATCAAGTAGGACATCTGCCAGGTTCCTCAAAACGGCAAGTGGCCACAGATTCTTCTCCATACCCATACACTCTGCCAGAAGCCTGGGGAGTTGTGAAGGCGGAGTGGGCCTCTCTCCTCTGCCTGGAGCAAAGCATCTGTAGACCTCTTTCCTGGCCTCTTCCAGTGCCTTAAGGTCCTCTTCAGACAGCCTCTCTGTTGCCTTTGCCTCAGACGGGGCCACACGTACTCCTTCGATCTGAGAAGCTGAATCAGTAAGATCCGCTGATTTCCTGAGATGGAATTGCAGACGCCATCTATGCGGAGTCTCCTGCGACTTACAGTAGAGCTCCAGTGTCCCTATGGCAGTTACCTTTGCCCCCAATCTGATGGGTATCTGTACATGCCTCCCCTTTTTACCATAACGCAAGACAGTCTGAAGCGGTGGTAGTCTAACAAAGTCTTCAGAGTCCACAGGTACAAGATCCCCTATCTTGTCTCCCTTACGAGTGGTAGAGCTATAGAGAGAAAATCTTACAGGTCTGTTTGTGCGGGCGCGAAATGTCCTTAAGACCTCCACGTCTCTTCCTTCCTCTGTGCCTCTCTCCAGAAGACAGACTCCCATAGGCCTGGCCTGATCTCTATCTAAGGCCACTCCTATAAAATAGGCCTTTGCTATCCCCCCGCCTACTCGAAGCCCAAGGCCCTGTGTAACCAGGCCATAGTATGCAGCCCCCCAAGATATTGCCAGGTCAAGAGACCTGTTCTCTAAGGCCCTGACAGGCTGGCCAGACCAAGACGAAAGCACCTCTTTGAGGCGCCTCTGTATAAGAGGTGGCTTGAGCGCACCACCATTAAAGAGGACTACTGTAGGCATCCGGCCGCTGCCCTGCCTTGAGAGAAAACGGGCAAGGTGTCTGGTGACTGCAGGATCGCTTACATAGGGAAGGCCCATCTCTCTGAGGCCTGTCTCTCCTCTATCTGTAAAGCCACCTTTCTCTAGATCTAGCCTGGGGAAAAAGCCTTCAATAAGGGCCTCTCTTACCTGATCCCTGTGAAGGTCTGTCATAATGGTCCCGCCAATAAGAGACCTGCCACGTCCTGTGAGTCTTATTGTGGCCTTCTCAAGTCCATTGTTTTGCAGGAGGACCTCCTTTGCCTGTCTGCATTGATGGTAGAGTCTGTACCACTGAGCAGTATCCAGCTCCTGCCCCAAAGACTTCTCTGCAGTGGCTGCCAATGCAAGGTCCATGTTGTCTCCACCCAAGAGCAGGTGATCTCCCACTGCTACCCTCTCGAGACTAGGGCCATGCGAGTTGTCCTCACAGGATATCAGGGTAAAGTCAGTAGTGCCGCCTCCTATGTCACACACCAGGACCAGGTCTCCAGAGTGCAGGAGCGTATTCCATTCCCCTTCGTGACAGGAGAGCCATGCGTAAAAGGCAGCCAGGGGCTCTTCTAAGAGAATGACAGAGCCAAGACCTGCCTCCCTGGCTGCCTGTAAGGTAAACTCTCTCGCGACCTCATCAAAGGATGCCGGTACAGTTAAGATCACCATCTGGTCTGCCAGAGACTCGGGCATGGTGTAGTCCCATGCCTCCCTTATATGCTGAAGGTAGCGAGCAGATGCAGTGACTGGAGAGACCTTGTCTACTTCATCTCCTGCATTCCAGGGAAGAATAGGGCTCTCTCTATCAACTCCACCATGGCACAGCCAGCTTTTTGCAGATGAGACCAGCCTGCCAGGTACAAGCCCTCCCTGATCCCTGGCAAAGGTACCAACTGCATATGTCCTTTCTGGATCCCAGGGAAGAGAGATCGTCCCAGCTTGGAGATCATACTCTCCTGAGAGATAGAGAAATGATGGCAGGGTCAATCTCTTGGCTATCCTGCCCTGGCTGACTATCTGGGGTATATTAAAGCTCAAGATAGTGACAGAGCCCGGGCTTGTATCGTGGAGATCCACGTAGCCTACTGCAGAATTGGTGGTTCCAAGGTCAATCCCAACTATATATCTTGATCTCATGATATGGAATATATCTTCAATAATTGCATTTTATCTCTATATTAGTTAAAGTATATATAAAACTCAAGGTATCTGTCCGAAAGATCGCTAGCCACTCCAGGAGATTTTGACAAGATTTAGAACATGACCTCAATACCTGAGTCTATTGTTTTACAGGGATAAGGAGAAGGCCTTGCAAGACGATTTAGGGTTGTATTATTATCCAATTTTAGAGAACAAAAAGATTAGAATGTATGTCCGTGCAGGTTCTGACGATATAGAGTTCAGGATGTGGAGTGCAGATGACCAGAGTCTGTGGGACGAGCATGGCTGGGTAGAATGGGGTGCTATCCAACAGGCAGCTGAACTATATCGTAGAGAGAGAAAAAAGGGACAGGCTCCTATCCAGCTCTACGATATCGAGATAGCAAAACGCCTCTTGAAAGACTCCCTTATTAAATGACAGAACAGACTGTCTGCAATATTGATTGTTTTTTTTCTGGGGCCTCAGACTATGGAGGTCTCTTCTCTGATGGCTTCAGGGTATGGACAGTCCTTGACAGGCTCGATGGCTATATCTCTGATGTCATTAGACCAAATCTCTTCTCTCAACTCTGTCCAGGAGTGCCTGTGTCCACCCATCTGGTCCTGTTGCCACAGGGATGGCTGACCGATGGTTTTGAGGTCGTCTACAATAAGGGCACCAGAGGTAGATTCCAGGTCTGGATCGACGGAGAGGCCATTCCCCAGGCATCCCTTATCTGTGCGGGTGCAATCTTTACAGACATTCAAGTACAGATAGGAAAAGGGGTCATCATTGAGCCTGGCGCCATGATCAAGGGCCCATGCATTATTGGAGATCATACAGAGGTCAGGCAAGGTGCCTACATGCGAGGAGACTGTCTGATAGGAAAGGGATGTGTGGTAGGGCATACTACTGAAGTCAAGCACTCTATTTTTCTGAATGGGGCCAAGGCAGGGCACTTTGCCTATATCGGTGACAGTGTGCTTGGTAGGGATGTGAATCTCGGGGCAGGTACCAGGCTTGCGAATCTTCGCTTTGCCTCTGGCAATGTATCCTTCAAGATAGGGGAGCAATCAATCAATACTGGAAGGCGCAAGTTTGGGGCCATTTTGGGAGACAGGGTACAGACTGGATGTAATTCTGTTATGAATCCGGGAGTACTGGTTGGAATGGATTCGATTATAAATCCTGGTGCCATAGTAATGCCTGGATTCTATGCACCTCATTCTGTAATCCACTGACAGGTATTTTTACTAGAAAGGAGAATTAATTGAAACAGAACATTATTAATAGAATATTATTTGTCTTATTGGGCCTTCTTATTGTTTTTGGGCTCTCTTTTGACTCCTTGGCTGCAGACAAGGGGGGAGATATCCTTGCACAGGTAGGCCCCTACAGGCTTACCCTCAAGGACTTTGAGAGACAGGTCCAGTCACTGCCGCCCCAGTTCCAGATGGCCCTGATCAGGAATCCCCGTCTAAAGGAAGAATTTTTGAACAGATGGATAAATATTACCCTCCTGGCCCAAGAGGCCAGAGAGAGGAAGTTAGACCAGGACCCTGAAATCAGGGCCAGGATGGAGGACATCAAAAATGCCCTTTTGGCCCAAAAACTCATGGCCATGGAGATGAAGGGCAAGATCAAGGTGACAGACAGGGAGATAGAGACTTATTACAATCAACATAGGAGAGAATTTTCCATACCTGAGGCAGTAAAGGCCCGTCATATCTTGATAAAGGTCCCTACAGGGGCAAGTAAAGAGGTATGGGAAAAGGCCAGATTAAAGGCGGAGAGCATCAGGAAGAGGATAGAAAGAGGTGAAAAGTTTGCCAAACTCGCAAAGGAGTACTCAGATGACCCTGGCTCTAAGAACAGGGGTGGTGAATTGGGCTTTTTCTCAAAGGGACGGATGGTACCTGAATTTGAGTCTGCGGCCTTTTCTCTCAAGCCAGGTGAGCTGAGTAATCCAATAAAGACCAGCTTTGGATACCATATAATCCAGGTAGAGAAAAGAAGGAAGGCCAGCATGAGACCTCTCTCAGATGTCCGGTTTCAGATAAGAAGAAGACTGTATAGGAAAAGACAGGAAAAGATACAGGATATGCTTATCAAAAAACTAAAAGCCAGATATCCAGTAAAGATCAATAAGGCCCTTCTCTCTGAATGTGTGCTACAGGGTGGCAATATGGTCTCACCTCTGAATAGAAAATAGCTCTTTGTTAGTAAGTATTCACATCCCCTCGGCCAGCAGCGGCCTCTTTCAGGGTCTCAGGAACAGATTGATGACAGGATCAGACACTTTGCCTGTTAATCTGCACTGAGACCCCTCAAAAGGCCACTGGCTTATGTCATCTGTTCTTAGATCTCTCTAACCAGGTCCTGGCTATTATGGATAAAAAACGCCGCAAGCTGATATTTTCTGCCATCTATTGGGCAATAGGGCTTGCTCTCATCTTTGGTCTACCGCAGCTATGGCTGCGCATGCAGACAAAAGAGGTCTCCTATTCCCGCTTTAAGCATATGCTTCGAGAAGGAAGGGTCCTGGAAGTCCGTATGGATCAGGAAAAGATTAAGGGTATACTCTATATAGGTCCTATAGAGCGTCTACAGACCCTCAGGTCAAAGATCCAGGCCCTGAGGCAGAAAAAGGCAGAAGCTGGGGGCCTGTCAGAAGAAAAACAGCCCTCTCTGGAAGAGTTATTGAGCCGTTTCCGGAGACTGACTCAACAGAAGAGTGATCTAACGATCTTCCAATCTATAAGGGTTGAGGACCCAAAGCTGGTAGACGACCTGGATGCCAGTGGAGTTGACTATTCCGGAGTCCAGAAGAGCATGTTAGGCCAGGTCTTATGGGGCACCATACTCCCCATAGTCTTCTGGATAGGACTCTGGTTTCTTCTGCTTAGGGGTATGGGAAGGCCTGGAGCAGGGCTCCTCTCGATCGGCAAATCCAAGGCAAAGATCAATGTAGAAAAGGATACTGGCGTACGATTTGAAGACGTGGCCGGATGTGAGGAGTCTAAAGAGGAGTTGAAAGAGGTAGTGGAATTCCTGAAAAACCCCAAAAAGTATGAAGACCTGGGGGCCAAGATCCCCAAGGGAGTGCTTTTATTAGGGCCTCCTGGGACAGGAAAGACGCTCCTTTCAAGGGCCCTGGCCGGCGAGGCCAAGGTCCCATTTTACAGCATATCCGGGTCTGAATTTATTGAGATGTTTGTAGGTGTTGGGGCGGCTCGTGTAAGAGACCTCTTTAATCAGGCCAAGCAGAATACGCCCTGCATAATCTTTGTTGACGAAATCGATGCCATAGGGAAATTCCGTGGCGGTGGTATGGTAGGGGGCGGTAACGAGGAGAGAGAACAGACCCTTAACCAGCTCCTTGTAGAGATGGATGGCTTTGAGCCCAACCTGGGTGTAATCTTACTGGCAGCAACTAACAGGCCCGAGGTCCTGGACCCGGCCCTCCTCCGTCCTGGAAGATTCGACCGCCAGATAATACTCGATGCCCCAGACGTAAGGGGCAGAGAGGCAATACTCAAGGTCCACTCCCGTGACAAGCCCCTGGCCCCTGACATCGACCTCAAGAGTATTGCCCTGAGGACACAGGGTTTCTCTGGGGCAGATCTCGCAAATATCATGAACGAGGCTGCCCTCCTTGCGGCAAGGCATGGTTCAAAAGAGATTACCCAGGCATACCTTGAAGACGCAGTCGAAAAGGTATTTGCCGGCCCTGAACGAAAGAGCAGGCGTCTTGGCAAGGACGAGAGGAGACGTGTGGCATATCACGAGGCAGGTCACGCCCTGGTGGCATTTCACTGTCCAAATGCACCACCAGTCGCCAAGATCTCTATAATACCACGGGGCAAGGCAGCCCTTGGCTATACGCTCCAACTTCCGGAAGAAGAGCGATTCCTGATGACCAAGAGTGAACTCGTGGACAAGATATGTGTATCTCTTGGTGGACGAGCCGCTGAAAAGATAATCTTTGGAGAAGTAAGTTCAGGTGCCCAAAATGACCTGGAGGTGGCTACAGAGATAGCCAAGAGTATGGTATGTCGCTTTGGAATGAGTGAAGAGATCGGGCCTATGGTCCTTTCGAGAGAGACCAATCCCTTTCTCAAGGTCCCTGGTGCCCCGCAGTCCACAGAGCCCATGAGCCCTGAGCTTGCCTCACAGGTAGACAAAGAGGTCCGGCAACTCTTGAATGAGCAGAGCGCCAGGGCGCAAAACATCATAGAGGAGCATCGAGACTCCCTTGAGAAAATAGCAGACAGATTATTGGTCGAAGAGATAATGAGCGAAGAGGAATTCCGCAGACTTGCAGGAGAAAAAGAAGGAGAAAAACAAGATGCAATTAAAGAGTGATTTTAAGACCTTGCAGTACAGCCTGGCCAGGATATTGTTGACAGTACTGCTGATATTGAGCTGTGCAACAAACAGCCTCGCATCAAAGGCCAATGACCAAAATATTGCCTTATTAGACAGGACGGCCGAGGCCTTTGCCGCCATAGTCAAAAAGGCAACGCCTGCAGTAGTCTTTATAGAAGTTGAGAAGACTGTAGAGAGCAGAGGAATAACTTCTCAGTTTCAGAACCCTTTCAATTTCTTTAATGATCCATTCTTCAACAGGTTCTTTTTTGGCCCTTATCCCCAACCGAGGATACCTAGAAAGTTTCATCAGATGGCACAGGGCTCGGGTTTTATTATCAGCAAAGACGGTTACATCCTCACCAACAATCATGTGGTGAGAAATACAGACAAGATCAGGGTAAAGCTGGCAGATGGCAGGGAGTTTAAGGCAAAGGTGGTAGGGACAGACCCACAGACCGACGTGGCATTGATAAAGATCAATGGGAAAAACCTGCCTGTACTCCCCCTTGGAGACTCAGACAAACTCAAGGTAGGAGAGTGGGTCATAGCCATAGGCAACCCATTTGGTCTGAGCCATACCGTCACTGTAGGGGTAGTCAGTGCCAAGGGCAGGAGTGGCATAGGTATCAATGACTATGAAGACTTCATACAGACAGATGCCGCCATAAATCCAGGGAATTCAGGTGGACCGCTCGTCAATATCCATGGAGAGGCCGTAGGGATGAATACTGCCATATATACCAAGAGTGGTGGTTATATGGGTATAGGTTTTGCCATACCCATAAATATGGCAAAGGCCGTAAAGGACCAGATCCTCAAGAATGGCAAGGTCATCAGGGGATGGCTTGGCGTGGTTATCCAGGATGTAGACGAAAACCTTGCACAGTCTTTTGGTCTCAAAAAACCTGAAGGAGCTCTGATATCAGAGGTATCACAGGGTTCTCCTGCAGACAAGGCAGGGCTTGAGCAGGGGGACATTATACTCCGTCTGAATGGCAAAAAAATCGAGAATGTGGAAGAACTCAGGAATAAGATAGCCCTTACTGCACCTGGTACCAAGATAAGGCTAGGGATATTGAGAGAAAAAAGATACAAGGTCATTGACGTAACTATTGGTGAACAGCCTGCCTACAGATCAATGGGCATGTTATCTCAACACAGGATACTGCGTAAGCTCGGTTTTGTAGTACAGGAACTCACTCCAGACCTGGCAGAGCAGTTTGGATACCGGGAAGGCCAGGGAGTATTGGTTACAGAGGTGAGGCCAGGGAGTCCTGCATCCCGTTTTGGTATCCGTCCTGGAAACCTGATAGAAGAGGTAAACCGTAAAAGGGTACATAACATGGGTGATTTTCTGAGGGCCTTGAGGATATCAGAGAGAACAGGGAGTGTCTTGTTGAGGGTCCGGGATGGCGAATATAGCCGCTATATAGCCATACGTTTTGGTAGGCACTGATCTGATCCGCAGATTACATCGATTAACCTGATCACTTGTAGGGGCGGATCTGGTGTTCGCCCCTACAAGAGGACCTTTTGGTATGTTTTTTAGTCCCTTTGCCATCATCTTCTTCTTTATGTTGCTGCTGGGGCTGTTTTTCTTCTTTGGCCTCATACAGGTAGGGATCATGACCATAGCCTTCGAAAAGATAGGTCTTGGTCCGGGACAGGTCTTTGGCTTTTTGTTGCTCTCTCTCTTTGGCAGCTATATAAATATCCCTATCAGGCGAATAAACACAGAACTCACTGAGATGCCCTCAACAGTCAGCTTCTTCGGCATGACCTATAGAGTCCCCATAAACTCGCATCCTGGCACTATGGTGACAGTGAATGTGGGCGGTGCACTGATTCCCATATTCCTTTCCATCTATCTGATGTTGAAGTGGCAGATCTTTATTGAAC
>JALTHG010000098.1 GCA_027004715.1 Deltaproteobacteria bacterium | reverse complement strand
GCAGTCAATTTGTTAGATATCGCAAGACCAGCCGAATCATCTGCTGCACTGTTAATCCTGAGGCCTGAAGACAACCTCTCCACCGATTTGGCAAGGTTTTTTGTACTTACTGCCAGATTCCTCTGTGCATCAAGAGACATTATATTTGTGTTAATTACGAGTGCCATTTTGCTATACCTCCATGTCTGATTTTTTTCGATAGCCTCCTGCTATCATTTTCTGAGTTTTAAGACCCTGACCTGACCTTAGATCATCTCTATTTTTGAGGTCACCTCCTTCCAGGTCTTATCTTTGGCCTTTGATATCTATATCGGATTCATTCAGAGAAACTTTAGCTATATTTTAGATTATCATTCAAGAGGTGTGGACGGTTACGTCAGCGCTGGCTGCGCATAACCTGGTGAGCGCCATATTTGAATTTAGTGGTGGGCAATGTATTGATTGATCAATATCCCATGAGTCTTACCGAAATTCGCTATCTTCTGTGGATTGAATCTATCGCACAGATATGCCTTCCTGAATTCTCTCTTGTCTAGCAGATAGAGGATATAACTTATGTGCCCAGAATATCCTTTAGAGTCAAGTTGTTGGATCTTTTTTAGTATCTGGTTTGCCATCTCTAATGCCTGGCGATGGATGATGGGTGATCCACCATTACATCTCCTGATAGAATAGAGCCGTCTGCAACTAAAGGGACGGATATCGTAGATCATGCACGTCCTGTCTTTCCTGAGAAATGGACATTGAGAGAGCTTCTTCATCTCTCTGTCTATCTTGTTTTGGATTAGTCTGGCCCTTATCTCTGATTTTATCGGCTCTTTAAGTGTAGCCAACCTCTCATATATAATAATGCCCTCAAGGGTTGTGATGTCGATGTTCCCAACATATATACAGCAAGTGGCACATCCCTTTATACATGCCGCTGACTTCTTGAATTCAGCGACACCTCTTTCATACTGGCCATATAGTTCCTCGAGCCTCTTTTTTTTCTCTTTTATATTCAAGACCTTCACCTACATGGAAGACTATTACTGAAAATCAGTCGTAATTCCTCACATCCCATGGCCAAGCTAGCCTTTTTCAGGATTCAGGGACATGGCTTGATGCACGAGATCAGGCACTCTGCCTGTTAATCTGCACTGAAACCCTTCAAAAGGCCACTGCTGGCCGGGAGTGGGATATAAACAGTTACAATCACTTATGACCTTGACCAATACGGTTCCTAGACCTAATTTAGAGATCAGTCAAGTTTTGACTTACAGGTCATTATAAGATTATATTTTTACTTGACTTATTTTTTATGAAGGAGTGCTATAATGCCTATTTATGAATTTGAATGTCTTGGCTGTGGGGAATGTTTTGAGAAATTGGTCCTTGGGTCCAAAGATGACATCAAGTGTCCCAGATGTGGCTCTTCTGAGGTCAAAAAGAGGGCATCGACCTTTGCCTTCAAGTGCGATTACAGGTTTGTAGGGGCCCAGCGGAAGAAGACCGGAGGCTGTAGCGGCTGTACCAGTTCCAGCTGTAGCTCCTGTGGAGGTTAATGTGGGGACCAGGACGTTACGGCTTGCGACCAGAAAGAGTGCATTGGCCCTTGCACAGAGCAGGTGGGTAAAAAGAGAGATCGAGGTCCACTGGCCTGATATTGAGATAGACCTCAGGAGATTCACTACCAGGGGAGACAAGATCCTGGATGTGCCTCTGGCCAGGATTGGTGGCAAGGGTCTCTTTGTAAAAGAGATTGAAGAGGCCATTCTGAGGGGAGACGCAGATATTGCTGTACACAGTCTGAAGGATGTTCCGAGTGAGGTCCCGGAGGGCCTTGAGGTCACCATCTTTCCACGCCGTGAAGACCCCAGAGATGCCCTGATCTCCAGGGACGGACTCAGATTGGAAGAGCTGCCAGGGGGCGCAAAGGTCGGTACCAGCAGCCTTCGGAGGATGGCCCAGCTAAAGGCCACAAGGCCTGATCTGGAGATAGCTTCTCTCAGAGGAAACCTCGATACAAGGCTCCGTAAGCTAGATAATGGACAGTATGATGCCATTATCGTGGCGGCTGCAGGGCTGCGGAGATTGGGCATGGAGCAGAGAATCACTCAACTTTTGGATCCCAAGGTGATGCTTCCTGCAGTTGGCCAGGGGGCGCTTGGCATAGAGTTCAAGAGCAGAGATACAGAAGTGAGGCAGATCCTTTCCTCGATCCATCACGATGAGACGGCCATCTGCGTGAAGGCCGAAAGGGCCTTTCTTGGCAAACTCGAGGGAGGGTGCCAGTTTCCCCTGGCTGCCCTTGCCCAACTCAAGGGAGATACCCTGTACATTGATGGCATGTTGGGTAATAGCACAGGGACAGTGCTTATAAGGATGTACAGAGAAGGGAGACCTGACCGGCCTGAATTTCTCGGGACGGCCCTTGGAGAAGATGTCCTGGCCGCCGGGGGCACAGAGATATTAAGGGAGATTTATGGATCAGATTAAAAAAAATAGCACAAGGTCCTCGCCTGGAGAGGTCTATTTGATAGGAGCTGGCCCTGGTGACCCGGGCCTCTTGACATTACGTGGCAGAGAGCTTCTGGCCAGGGCAGAAGTGATTATCTATGACCGCCTGGCCAGCCCCAGGTTGCTGGCCTTTGCCTCTCCTGATGCAGAACGCATCTACGTAGGCAAGCGCATGGGGCAGCACACAGTGAGCCAGGAGAAGATCAATAAGATAATCGTAGAGAAGTCTCTGCAGGGAAAGTGTGTGGCCCGTCTGAAGGGAGGTGATCCCTTTATATTTGGTCGTGGAGGCGAGGAGGTCCAGGTGCTTGCAGAGGCAGGGATACCCTTTGAGGTAGTACCTGGTGTGACCTCAGGAATTGCTGTCCCTGCCTATGCCGGGATACCCCTGACTCATCGTGCATATACTGCCTCTGTGGCCTTTATAACCGGGCACCGCAAATTCGGTAATGAGGCCGATGTAAACTGGGAAGGCCATGCCAGGAGCGGAGGTACCCTTGTCTTTCTGATGGGGATGAAAAATCTGCCTGCCATTGCAAGACGGCTGATAAGATACGGACGCAGCCCTGATACACCTGTGGCGGTGATTCGGTGGGGGACCACTCCTCTTCAGCAGTCTATTACAGGGAGGCTGAAGGATATAGCAGACAGGGTAAAAAGGGCAGGTCTTAGGCCTCCAGCGACTATAGTAGTAGGGGAGGTGGTGTCTCTGAGAAGACATATGAATTGGTTTGAGAGGCGTCCCCTGTTGGGTAAACGGATCCTTATAACCAGGGCCAGGGAGCAGGCAGAAAGATTAGTAAGGCCCCTGGAAGACAGAGGGGCCTACTGTATAGAGTGTCCCACCATAGAGTTTCACTGGCCAGAGGACCTGAATCCTCTTGACCGAGCCATAAATTCACTCTCCAGGTTTGACTGGATAGTCTTTAGCAGTACAAATGCAGTACGCTTCTTTTTTGAACGTCTCTTCAGGTTGGGTCTTGACCTCAGGGCCTTAGGGGATATACATATAGCTGCCGTGGGCCCTGGTACTGCCAAGGCCATTTCGGCCCTGCACTTGACTGCTGATCTCGTACCCAAGGCCTTTCAGGCAGAGGGCCTGATAGAGGCATTTAGTCAGATTGGGGTATCTGGCAGGCATATCCTTATACCCAGGGCAGAAAAGGCAAGGGAGATACTCCCCAGGCGTCTCTCTGAACTTGGGGCAGAAGTGGTGTTGGCCCCTGCCTACAGGACTCTGGCCCCTGAGCTGAGTCCTGAATGTCTGGAGGCATTAGGGGAGATGCCTGTTGACGTTTTGACTTTTACGAGTTCGTCAAGCGTGAAGAACTTTTTTTATCTATTCTCTAGAGATCTGCGTGAGAGGGTGCTTGAGCAGGCAAAGGTGGCCTGTATTGGACCAATTACTGCCAGGACAGCAGAGGATTTAGGCCTTAAAGTCACAATACAGCCCAATGAATCCACAATACCGGCACTTGCATCCGCTATTGAGGCCTATTATTTTTAGATATGTATCGGTCCACTGATCCCCCAGAGCTCTCCACAGTCCTGGCCAGGATACGCAAGAAGCAAGAAGATTATGAAAGGTATGGATTTTCTTATATCCAGGGCAGGACACTCAGGGCCTTTTTTGATCTGGCCCAGGAATTTGAGACCCTGGAAAATTTTTACAGGGTCTGTGTATTTGTCCCAAAGGAATTCATGGGGTTCGATTCCTGTCTGTATCTGATCAATCCTGACAGCGATAGACCCTATAAGGTCTGTGATTCCATGAAAGGACTCCTGGCCTGTGACAGAGGGCCTCTTAAAGAGATAAAGGTCAGTGAGTCCCCATATGAGATCGGAGATTTTTTTGTGGCGCCCATCAAGGGCAACCGCAGGCTCTTTGCGAACAGACCCCTTGCAAGGGCAAAGGAGATCATAGGTCTGTTTGCTGTATATCCCATGAGTCAGTTTGGAGATACAGACAGATTATTCTTTGAGAAATATGCAAACAGGATAGGATATAATCTGCACTATAAGTTGATCTCTGTACAGAATGAGAGGCATATCAAATTCATCAATACCCTCGTGGCAGATATTGAGCACAACGTCATTGTGCCCAATATGAGGTACAAATTATTTCTGAAAAATATAGGCAGAGATATCCAGATGCTTGAAGAGGTCGAAAAAAGACTTGGAGAAGAGATAAAAAGGGAGTCCCTTGATGCCTCTCGTCTAGAGGATATATACGGCCACATCAAGGACCTGCAGAAAGACATGCTGGAGCAATACCAAGAGCTTGACAGGCACTATCAGAACACCAGCCTCTTTCTTGAAAGCCTGCTCAGAAGGGACCACTTTGAGAAGGGACAATTGGTGCTGCGGCGCAGGATGTGCCGTTTCAAGAAAGAGGTCCTGGAACCCCAGCTCGATCGCTATAGAGAACGGCTCAGACACAGGGGGATATCCATAAACTATGAGTTTGGTGAGATGCCAGATGAAGACATCCCCCTGGCAGTGGATGTAGGCCTGATCTCTCAGGTCTATGCAAATCTCTTCTCCAATGCAGAGAAATACTGCAAAGAGGTCGTCAATGACCTCAATGAGCCTGTAAAGTTTATGTCCTATGGACAGGAGGTCATCCCAGACTTCTTTGGCCCTGGGAAGCCAGGGATCAAATTCAACGTCTATACCACAGGCCCACATATCTCTCCGGATGAGGTCCCCTATATCTTTGACGAGGGTTTTCGTGGGAAGGATGTCAGGCAGAAACCGGGCTCTGGTCATGGATTACACTTTGTAAAAAAGGTCATAGAGGTCCATGGCGGTGTTGTCGGCTATGAAGCGACCTATCTTGGCAACAATTTTTTCTTTGTCCTTCCCCTCCAGGCCAATACTAAAGAGATCATAGGCTCTCAAAGAGAGACCCCTGGCTCCAAGGTCCCCCAAGCCTGATAACAATGCCAACCAATTCCACAGAGACAGAGAGAATATCTGTCAATTTTCAGCAGGAACTCAATCCAGAACAGTTCAAGGCAGTAGAGATCCTGGACGGACCAGTGCTGGTGATAGCCGGTGCCGGGAGTGGAAAGACCCGTACACTGGTCTACAGGGTTGCACGGCTGATCCAGGAAGGCATAGAACCATCAAGTATCCTGCTCCTGACCTTTACCAGGAAGGCCTCTGCCACAATGCTGAGCAGGGTATCCCAGATCGCAGGCCCGCGGTGTCAGGCAGTAGCTGGAGGCACCTTTCATGGATTCGCCAATGGGATGCTGAGGCGCTACGG
>JALTHG010000097.1 GCA_027004715.1 Deltaproteobacteria bacterium | reverse complement strand
ATAAATATGATACAGGGTGCATGTTTTTTTGCCTGTATAAAGAGGTCCCTTACCCTGGAGGCACCTACACCCACAAACATCTCCACAAAGTCAGACCCACTGATGCTGAAAAATGGTACCCCTGCCTCACCAGCTATGGCCCTGGCCAGGAGGGTCTTGCCTGTACCAGGAGGTCCTACCAATAGTACACCCTTTGGAATTCTACCCCCAAGGCGAGTAAACTTCTTGGGGTCTCTCAGAAACTCAATTATCTCTTCCAGCTCTTCCTTGGCCTCTTCTATTCCTGCCACATCATCAAAGGTGACCTTTGTCTTCTGATCTGTGATGAGCCTGGCCCTGCTGCGTCCAAATGACATGGCACGGCCGCCCCCTATCTGCATCTGTCTCATAAAGAAGATCCAGACGCCAATGAGGAGCAGCATAGGAAACCAGGAAACCAGCAGAGTGAGATACCAGGGCGTTTCTTCTTTTGCCTTTACCTGAATAGTGACCCCTTTCTCCTTTAACAGACGTATCATGTCGGGGTCCCGTGCAGGCATTACAGTGCGGACAGATGTATGATTCGCAAATTTGCCCTCAATTCGGTCATTTTGGATCACCACACTGACTATATCACCCTTTTTGACATAATTCAGGAAATCGCTGTAAGGGATCTCCTGTAAGGCCTTTTGGGGCTTGTTGAAGAGATTGAATAAAAAGACCATTACAAGCCCAATAACGAGCCACAGGCTCAAGTTCCTGTAAAAAGTGTTCAAAAATCGTCCTCCATCAAGATCTATAAGTCAGTAATGCACTCCAAAATAGAGCTAACTCAATACTATATTAATCAAAATGAGACATTATATGCAATAATTATTTGAGGTCCACCTGACCAACAGGGCCTTTTGGCTTGATCGAAGGAGTCTATAGGGATGTCCTATCTCTACTCCCAAGACTGCCAGTACCTCCCTGCCATTCGTGAGCAGAGGCAGAGAGTCCCTTGTCCTGCGAGGGACCTTTCTAGATATCAGAAACCTCTTGAGCTTAAAGGCCTTTGGGGCACCCAGGGGCCAAAACCTCTCACCAGGCCTCCTTGTCCTGAGGTACAGGGGAAACCTGACTGCATCAGGATTCAACCACAGAGAAATAGGGGCCTCCTTTTTGACTTGAAAGACAGACTCATCCGGGGCACTTACCACACGTATCTCTATATGTCCCTTTCCACAAGGGGCAGGCCAAGATCCAGGTCCACTGACCTCTATAATTTCCCTGTCATCTGGATCTGGGGTCTCCTCTTGCTCAGTGCCCCTGGATATGAACAGCTCTCTGTATCTCCTGGAGACCAGGGCGCCTGACAGCCTGTAAGAGGCACATGGGGCCTTAGACCCCATTACCAGCCTGTCCAGGCCTGATAGATGCTTAGACCCTATTCTACCATTAAATAGCCCCATTTTCATCAGGGCTATCCTGTAGATCCGACGGCGAATTGGCCCTGGGAATCCTCTAATTTTTTCTACACTGAGAGCCAGACCATTCCCTCTGTGGGGAGATAAAAGCGACTCATGATATGCCATTTCTGCCATATCCTCCAGCAACTGATGGTCTTCTGCCAGGAGTCCTGCTGTACGATTGATTGTACGTACAATAGCCAGATTAAAGTCCCTGGCCAGGAGGGGCAAGAGTTCTATGCGTACGCGGTTTCGCATATATGTCCTCTCAGTATTAGATCGGTCTGTCACATATGAAATATTATTGGCTGCAAGGTATTCTAAGACCTGGCACCTGGTTATACCCAGGATAGGTCGGACTATCCTGCCCCTTATCCAGGGGATCCCCTTGAGCCCAGAGAGGCCTGCACCCCTGATCAGCCGCAGTAATACCTCTTCTGCCTGATCGTCGGCAGTATGTGCAGTGGCAATGTGGGTGCTTTTGGTATCGGCCCGTATGCGTTCCAGAAATTCATATCTGAGGACCCGCGCGGCCTCCTCGGTGCCCATACCCCTCCTGTGGGCAAGCCCCCTGACATCGCCGTGTCCTATATAGAATTCGAGTCCAAGGTCTTGAGACAGGTGTTCTACAAAACGTGCATCATCCAGGGATTCCTGACCTCTAAGCCCATGCTCAAAGTGGGCCACCTTGAGGCCAAGGTCCCATTGATCCTTCAAGAGATACAGGATATGCAGCAGACAGACTGAATCCGGACCTCCTGAGACCGCAACCAGTATATGTGCCCCTGGTCCAAAGAGGCCCTTATGCCTGATGGCTGATCTGACCAAAGCAAGCAGAGACAAGTCTATATCCCAAAGTGTGGCAAGAATCCATTTTTCTGTTATGAATCTCTAATATGATATTAGCCAATAGAGATAGATCTTGCAAAAGGCCTTCCGGATGGCCTGACAGGGTCATAGCCCTCACTGGCGGAATAGCCTCAGGGAAGAGCACTGTGAGGAGGATGCTGTCAGGACATATACCTTCTATTGATACAGACAGGCTTGCAAGAGAGGTAGTAGGGCCCAGAAAACCCGCATTAAAGGAGCTCATCAGGGCCTTTGGGAGAGATATCTTAAAGGTGGACAGGACCCTGGACAGAGAACGGATGCTGGACATGATATTGAATGACGCCAGGACACGGCGGCTTGTAGAGAGAATTATCCATCCCCGTGTATTTAGACAGATGGATCAGGCATTAAGACAATTGGCTGCATCAGGACACGATCTGGTCCTGGTAGAGATACCTCTGCTATTTGAGGTAGGCTGGCAGGACCTGTTTGACTATATAGTCACAGTAGTGGCGCCTGACACTGCCTGTATAGAGCGTCTGAGTAAACGCAACAGGATATCGCGTGACAAGGCCCTCAGATGGATATCCAGTCAGATCCCCCAGGAAGTAAAGGCCAGGAGGTCTGACTATGTACTTTACAACAGGGCAGGACTGGAGGACCTGCAGATCCAGGTGAATCGCCTGCTGGATCTATTGGAAGGCAGATCACAACACCTGAAGTAACCATTCATCAGTACATTCTCCTCCGAAACAGCCATCCTGCTATACTGAGCGTTGCTATTCCTATCACTGCCATGGGCCAATACTGTGTCCAGAGGAGATCGAAAGATGCCCCTTCCAGGAAGACTGAGCGTACTATGATCAGAAAATAACGCATGGGGTTTATATAGGTGAGGTCCTGGACTATAGGGGGCATGTTGGCTATAGGGGTTGCAAAGCCTGAAAGGATTACAGCCGGGACTACAAATAAAAAGGCCCCTAGAAGACCCTGCTGCTGGGTGACTGCGAGTGAAGATATCATGAGCCCTATACCTGTGGCAGAGAGAAGGAACATAAAAAGCCCGAAATAGAGGGCAGATATACTCCCCCTCAAGGGGACATGAAACCAGAATACCACCATCAGTATTGCAATAGAGGCCTCTAGTGTGCCAATAATAAATCCAGGCAGTGCCTTTCCAATAAGTATTTCAAGTGGGCTCATAGGGGTCACGAGGAGCTGATCAAAGGTCCCTGCCTCACGTTCCCTTGCAACTGAAAGGGCAGTTACCACTGTAGTCACTACCAGGGTCAGGAGTGCGACAATCCCAGGGACTATGAACCAGTGAGAATCTAGATTGGGATTGAACCATGACCTGATATCTAACCTGGCAGGTGGAACGACCTGGCCGTGAGTAGAGTTCCATCTCATATCAAAGTCAGTAACTATAGTCCTCATATAGTTAAGTACCAGCATTGCCGTATTTGAATTGCGGCCATCCACTATAATCTGGATATCTCCTGGCCTGTTGTGGAGGACATCCTCTGAAAAATTAGGGCCGACATGTATCACCATAAGTACCCTTTTGGTGTCGATAAGTGGCGCTATCTCGCCATCGTTCTGGATCCTGGTCACCAGGTGAAAGCAGGGAGAGCCCTGGACCCTTGCCAGCAGCTCCCTTGAGACATAGCCAGGGTCTTCATTATATATGGCATAGGGCACATGATCCAGGTCAAAGTTGGCAGCATAACCAAATACAATGAGTTGAATTATAGGTGGACCGATAACAACAAATCTGCCTTTTTTGTCTGTCAGCAGGGCCAGAAATTCCTTTATCATAAGGGCAAATATCCGCCGCAGCATATTCTCTATCAATAGGTCATGGAAGGCCCCTTAAGCGATAAGGGCGCCCTTTTTCCAACATAGCCTTATCCCTATCTCCTGGAGGACCTCCTCTGTCTTCCTCCACAAGCCAGGAGACGAGCTCACTAGCGATCTCTGTCGCTGCCCTGTTGAGGGCTACTACTGCGCCCCTGGCGTTGCAGGATAGGGCCGGCACCCTGGAGGAGAACTCTCTTGTGGCTATCACAGTCTTCTCTCTATTGTCTATGAGATAAAAACGCACCCTGATAACTCCATCAGAGGTCCCATCACCATTGAGATGGTGGCTGAAGTCGTACAGTGTGCTTTCTAAAAGCAGGTCTGCCTCTGCTGAAGATGTAGGTGGAAGCACGGCCTTAAAAGGGCCCTCTTTCTGCAAGACAGTCTGGAAGAGCATCTGCAAGAGCCTGGCCGGAGCATCACTCCAGCGGCTATAGGCATAGCTCTCCTGGCTGTACTCTGTGTCGGTGTAGAGGACTTTGGTGCCGTAAAGGGCCTGCATCCCACGGACCGGGGCCAACTTGATGGTGAGTGGGCCCCTCCTTACCCCTTTTGCCAGGGCCCTATCAGGCGATATTGTATAGACATGGACAGGAGGGACAGTCCTCATCATACATCCTGAAAGCAGGCAGAGCAAGACCAAGATCATAGAGAGACTATTTTTCATTATATCCTTTTTCTCCAGGTCCAGGCCTCGGCCGGCTGTATTTGAACAGCAGGTCACTTGGGCTGGCCTCAAAGTTTCGGATCGTTTCCTGCAGGTCTTCTGTCAGGATATCCAATTGGTAAAGTAGGTGATTGAGGGATTCAAGAGCCTGCCGTGCATCCATACTCACGTTGCGACCGACATCGGCATAGTTCCTCTCAATGCACTCAGCTGTCTTCTTTACGCTGGCAGAGGCCTCTTTGACCCTGGCAGAGGCCTCAATTACGTGCCTTTCCATAACGATACCGTTATCCACGAGGTCATGGAATCCCTGCAGTTGACCCCTCATATCTCTGGTGAGCATCTTTGTCTCCAGGAGTATAGATTCAACGTTGTCCAGGTTCTTTTTACTGAGCAGCCGATTGATTTTGTCCAGGGCCAGGATAGATCTTTCACTGAGCGCCCTGAGAGATTCATCTATCTGGGTAAAGGTTGAAGGGCCTTCTGGGATGACAGGGATCTTGTTGCCTGTCTTTTGGAGGACTGGGGCACCCTTACTGCCTCCTGTAAGCTCTATAAAGGTGAGACCTGTTATCCCGAAAGACTGGAGCTTTGCCCTGGTATCCACCTTAATAGGGGTTCCATGTCTGATTTTTAATAGGATTTCAACTTTCTCGGGATTTTTTGGATTTATACCTATATGCTCGACAATACCGACATCGACACCCATAAATTTAACAGAAGCGCCAGTACTCAGCCCTGCTACAGATTCAGACATGTACACATAGTAGTGGTCATATTTCTGGCCACCCCCATATTTCATCAACCAGTAGGCAAAGGTGACCAGCCCTGTAAACAGCAGGACAACGAACAGTCCGACAATCGTATAATTAATTCTACTTTCCATCCCGGCTCCGTATGCGACCCCGTGCACCTCCAAAGAACTGTCTGACAATGGGGTGAGGATTTTCTATGACTTCCTTGAGTGTCCCCTCTGCAATCACTCTCTTCTCACCCAGTACGGAAAAGCGATCGACTACAGTCCAGATAGAGTCAAGATCATGGGTAACCATCACAACAGTTAACCCAAGAATTCCACGTAGTTCAAGGATCAGATTGTCAAAGGCCTCTGCGCCGACAGGGTCTAGTCCAGAAGTCGGTTCATCCAGAAACAAGAGCTCAGGGTCCATGGCCAGTGCCCGCGCCAGGGCCGCCCGCTTGACCATGCCTCCACTCAGTTCAGATGGATAGAGTACAGCGGCCTCTTCAGGAAGACCGACCATATTGATCTTCATCCGCACGATATCTCGGATCAATTTTGGAGGAAGATCAGTGTACTCTCGGAGCTTTATCCCCACATTCTCTTCAACTGTGAGTGAAGAGTAGAGGGCACCTTCCTGAAAGAGTACACCCCATCGATGCCTTAGGACAGCGGCTCTGTCCTGGCTGATCCTCGACAGGTCCTGGCCAAAGACCTTGATCTCTCCAGACTGTGGACGCAGCAGCATGATCATCTCCTTGAGCAGGGTCGATTTCCCAGACCCACTGCCACCAAGAAGCCCATAGATCTCACCCTGGTGCACAGTCAGGTTGATACCGTCATGGACCCTGTTTTTGCCAAATTGGGTCACAACATCCGATACTGTGATAATGGTATCACTCAAATGCCAAGCTCCGTAAATATTACTGAGAAGACTGCGTCACAGGCAATCACCAGGAAAATGGCATTCACGACGCTGATAGTGGTATAGTGTCCTATGCTCTCGGCATTCTTAGAGACCTGAAGTCCTCTGAAACAGCCAACAGTAGCGATAAGCCAGGCGAAAAAAGGGCCCTTACAGATACCTATCCAGAGGTGCCTTACTGCAAGGACGTTCTGGAGGCGGTGAAGAAACTCTGCGTATGAGATGTGGAGATGGATATTAGAGATAAACATCCCTGCAGCGATCCCAATTATGTCAGAGAGAAAGATCATCAGGGGCAGGGTGATCATGAGGGCCGTTATACGTGGTAAGACCAAAAAACGATGGGGATCAAAGCCCATGGTGCGCATGGCATCGATCTCTTCAGTAAGCTTCATTACGCCGAGTTGAGCAGTATATGAAGAGCCTGTTCGGCCGGCCATGATTATGGCCGTGACCACTGGAGCGAGCTCTCTGGTGATCGACAGGGCGATCATGTTTACAATGAAGATATTGGCGCCAAATTTTTTGAGCTGAACTGCCCCCTGATACGCAATCACCACACCTATCAGAAAGCTAGTCAGGACCACAATGGGTATTGCACGTACGCCTGCCTCTTCAATATTCTTTACAATTGCACCAAAGCGGATGGAATGTGGATGCAGCAATGAAGAGATCAGATCTAGAAAATTTTCGCCAATAAAAGGGAAAAATGTCATAATATCCAGTAAGAATGCCACGAAACCCCTGCCAATAGTATTTAATGGCCTCAGGAAATAGGAGAAGAGAGCAGGTCTGGCCTCAGAGTATCTGGGCGTATACCTGCGCAGCAACCTGTACATCTTTTCATGTTCACTTCTTGCGCCAATGATCTTGATAGAGCATCTATTTGCCTTTAACCGATCGCAATACCGGATAAAAAGCAACATGCCTGCCGAGTCAACACGCCCAACACCAGATACATCCCATTGAATGGACACGTCTCGGCTTACCCTGGAAAATCTCTCCAGGGTCTCAGCGACATCCCGAAGGCCATCGATTGTCCAATTGCCGAGGCTCTTGAGCAGGATTACTCCGTCTTTCTGACTCCATTGTATTTCGGCCTTTTGTGATCGAGTTGATTGCATCAGTTCTGCCTGTTTAAGATTACAATTGGTCTAGATATAATAAGGGTTATTTCACTTCTATTCTACTTTATATCTCTAGGAAGGCGTAGGGTAAAGCTTGAACCCTTACCTTGTAGAGAATCCACAGTGATATCCCCATTCCATTCGTGGACGAGCCGATGGACTATAGAGAGACCCAGGCCCGTACCATCTGGGCGGGTAGTAAAAAAGGGATTAAATACCCTCGAAAGGTCATCAGTCTTTATGCCCTTTCCATTGTCTGAGACCCTGAGGAATAGCTGATTTCCCTCTTCTCTCGCCTCGACTGATATCTTGCCACCCGTATCCGGTAGGGACTGGTAGGCGTTCAGGATGAGGTTCAGAAGGACCTGTCTAAATTGGGCCAAATCTGTCCGAAACCAGAGATTGGCCTGGACATCTATGTCGAGATCGGCGTCAGGAAGCCCTTTTCTCTGCATCACCAGGGCCAGGACAGACTCTATCTCCTCTAATATGGATATATCCTGGACTTCCCTTTTCTCTGGTCTGGCATAGAGCAGGAAGTTTCCTGTAAGGTCATTCAGGTGGCCTGTCTCTCTCTCGATGATCTGTAGCAGCCGTCTCTCTTCAGGTCCTACCTGTGCCGTCTCCTGCAGGAACTGGACAGCCCCTGACAGAGAGGCCAAGGGATTTCTTATCTCATGGGCAAGCCCTGCGGCCATTTCTCCAAGGGCGGCCAGGCGGTCCATGCGCTGAAGGCACTCTTCCCTTGCCCTTATCTCTGTGATGTCTCTAAAGATTATCCCATAGCCAATGTATTGATCCTGGCGATTTTTTAGTGGGAAGATGGATATCCCAAGGAGTTTAGAGGAATTAAGGGAGTCTTTATAGACTGTCTCCCTTCTATCTCCCTGTCCACTGACCTTGAACTCCTCCAGGATCTCTGCGCATTCAGGCCAGACCTCCCTTAGAGAGCGACCATATCCGTCAGCGATCTCTTGTCCAAGGACCTCGATGGCCACCTGATTAAAGAAGATGACCTCTTCTCTTTCATTTACTGCAATCAGCCCTGACTGGATGCTGTCTGTGAGGTGACGATGGATCTCCTTTATCCGGCGCAGGTCTAGCCTGGCTACAGTCAGCTCTCTTTCTGTATGTTGGAGGCGCCGTGCAAGTATAATTCCCAGGACTGCAGTGAGATTAAAGGCAGCTACATTGATAAAAAATATGTAGGCAGCATTGGCCATATGGACTTGTCTGGTATCAGTCCAACAGAGAAATGCATAGCTGACCGTGCTCAGGAGGGTCGATACAGTACCTCCTCTCCTCTTTGCAAGGAGGCAAGAGGTGATAATGACGACCGGATACAAGAGGACAAAGGGACTGTTGATTCCACCAGTCCAGTATACGGCAAGGTCTACTAAGATTACATCCAGTATGGTCTGGGTATATACAAAGGCCCTCTCCAGGCCTTTTTCCCTGTACCACAGGATATATATAATGGTGAGAAGGAATGCACCTCCCAGGATCAGGGACAGCCTGGAGATATTGGCCAGGTGACTGGATAGGAGATAACTGCCACAGAGCAAAGAGGCCAGGATGGCCAGGCGGCCTGTAGTTATCCAGTAAAATAGCCCTCTGTTTGGGTCACTAGAGGTCATATTTGGCCAGACGATACCTAAAGGATCTAAAGTTGAGACCAAGGAGGTGGGCGGCCTCTGTCTTTATGCCATTTGTCCTTTCAAGGGCCATTGAGAGGAGCTTTTTTTCGATCCTGCCAAGAAATCTGTCCAGATCAATGCCTTCAGGTCCCAGCCTTGGCTCAAAACAGGATAGGTCTATCCCAGAGGTCTTTTGTTCTTTAAATTTGGCAAGAGACAGGCTCTCAGGGAGTAGGAGATTCGATGTGGACAGGGCCACGCCCCTTTCGATAATATTTTCTAGTTCTCTTACATTTCCTGGAAAGGGATATCGTTGTAAGACCTCCATGGCATAGCTGGATATGCCCTGTACGTCCTTGTTTTGGTCTCTGGAATATCTATCCAGGAAGTACTGGACCAGTATGGGGATGTCTTCTGGGCGTTCTCTTAGCGGTGGCATATGGATATGGATCACATCGAGCCTGTAATATAGGTCTTCTCTGAAGCGGCCTGCCATCACCTCTTTCTCCAGGTCACGGTTAGTAGCCGTTATTATCCGCACGTCTACCTTGACCTCTTCAGTGCCCCCAAGTGGTATAAAGGACTTTTCCTGTACCACTCTCAAGAGCTTGGCCTGGAGCGCCATAGGTAGCTCTCCAATCTCATCAAGAAAGATGGTCCCTTGATCGGCCATGGCAAAGAGACCGGGTTTCCTGTGATTGGCACCTGTAAAGGCACCTTTGCTATGCCCGAACATCTCGCTCTCAAGCAAGGTCTCTGGGATACCTGCACAGTTTACAATTACAAAGGGCCTGTCCCTGCGGACACCGAGGTGGTGAATGGACCTGGCCATGAGCTCTTTTCCTGTGCCACTCTCTCCAGAGATAAGTACACTAGAGGGACTGGACGCTATCCTGGGTACCAGTTGGAATATCTTGAGCATAGAGGGGCTCTTGCTCAACATATCTCCGAGCCTATAGACCTTATTGACAGGATCTCTGTCCAGAGACAGAGGCTTTGGTCTCTTCTCAAGGGCCTTTGCCACGACCTCCCTTATCTCTTTTATCTGAAATGGCTTGGTGATATAGTCCCAGGCCCCTTCCTTCATTGCTGCCACTGCAGAGTCCATAGAGGCAAAGGCAGTGATAAGTATTACAGGGATATCTGGATGACTGGCCTTGATCCTCTTGAGTAAGGTCACACCATCTATCCCTGGCATCCTTACATCAGTTATGACCAGAGATATGTCTTCTTTCCTCATGGACTGGATGGCCTCTTCTCCGCTCCCTGCAGAGCATACGTGGTAGCCCTCTTTCTCCAGGAGTATCTCCAAGAACTCCCTTATACTCTGGTCGTCATCCACTATGAGGATATTGGCTCTGGAGACAGTTGGACCTTCAAGATATTCAGCTCTCATGTGACACCTCTAACCTACTTATCGACAGGTCAGGGTGGAACATTGAGCTTATTGTAGGCCTTTCTACTGTCCACAGTATGTCCCTGACCAGGGGAATGTGAAGGGTTACAGAGGGTCTTGGTGTGGAGAGGCTATTCCTTCGGGATCATATATCGGACGGCCATCAATGAGCGTAAGGATGGCCCTGCCCTGGAGTTCCTTTCCCAAAAATGGACTGTTGTGACTCATGGAGTGAAGGGACTCCAGGGTCAAGATAAAGGTCTGATCAGAGTCTATGACAGATATATCTGCAGGACTCCCAGGCGTGAGGCTTCCACCTGCTACGCCCAGGATCTGCGAGGGAGAAGAGGACATACATCTGACCAGTTGAGATGCTGAGATATGACCCGATCTTACGAGATTTAGAGATAGGGGTACAGAGGTCTCAAGACCTATAATCCCATTTGCAGCCAGTTGAAACTCACATTCCTTTTCTATTGTGCTGTGCGGAGCATGGTCTGTGGCAATAACATCTATAGTTCCATCCCTTATACCCTCAATAATCGCCACCCTATCCGCTTCTGTACGTAGAGGTGGATTCATTTTGGCAGAGGTATTGTAGCCAATCACTGCCTCCTCTGTGATGCTGAAGTAGTGGGGTGCAGTCTCTGCAGTGACCTTTATCCCCCTGGCCTTGGCCTGTCTGATTATCTCGACTGAACCCTTTGTACTGACATGTGCAATGTGGAGACGACCACCAGTCAGCCCTGCAAGGGTCACGTCTCTGAATACTGCGACCTCCTCTGCCGCTGCAGGTATCCCCTTTAGCCCAAGTTCTATGGATATCCTGCCCTCATTCATCAGTCCTCCCTCAGACAGCTCCAGTTCCTCAGAGTGGGATATGATAAGGGCATCAAAGCTTTTGGCATATTCGAGTGCATGGCGCATCATTCTGGCCCCAAGGGGTAGGCCATCGTCCGAAAAGGCTACTGCACCTGCACTCAGGAGGTCTCCAAATTCGGTCAGTTGCTCTCCCCTCTGCCCCACTGTGACTGCTGCAATGGGATAGACCCTGGTCTTTGCGACCTCCCTGGCCCTTTCCAGTATGAATTTAGTGATGCCTGCAGAGTCATTGACCGGTCGGGTATTTGCCATACATGCCACTGCAGTAAAGCCGCCTGCAGCGGCAGCGGCAGTGCCTGTCTCAATGGTCTCTTTGTATTCCTCTCCAGGCTCTCTCAGGTGTACGTGTATATCTATGAGTCCTGGCACAAGCCACTTTCCCTTTAGATCAATGGTCCTGGCGTCTTCAGGGACCTCAAGAGACTGACCGACAGCCGCAATGATCCCATTCTCTACCAAGAGCCTGCCCAAAAAATCCCAGTCCTGGCCTGGATCTATTATTCTTGCATTAGTAAACAGCAGCGGTCTCATAATTTATTATAATCCGTATATGACAGTCACATCCTATTCGCCCTTTTTAAAGAGCAGGGCCAGCAGGGCCATCCTCACGGCCACTCCGTTTGTTACCTGGTCTAGGATCACAGAATAGGGTCCGTCTGCTACCTCTGGTGCCATCTCTACTCCACGATTTATAGGACCTGGATGCATGATCAGGACCCCAGGTCTTGCCAGACGCAGCCTTTCAGGCCAGAGGCCAAAGAAGGTTGCATATTCTCTAATAGATGGGATAAGGCTCTGGTCCTGTCGCTCCCTCTGGATCCTCAGGGCTATTATTACGTCTGCGTCCTCTATTGCCTCTTCTGTTCTCAAGACTACCCTTGCCCCAAGGACCTGGGATTGGCGCGGCGGAAGCATGGTACCAGGTCCTGAGACCACTACCTCAGCCCCCATCTTGGTAAATGCCAATATATCTGAATGGGCCACCCTGCTGTGAAGGATATCTCCCAATATGGCGACCTTTAGCCCCTCAATATGGCCTAGGTGTTCCCTCACAGTAAAGACATCCAACAGGGCCTGAGAGGGGTGTTCATTTATGCCATCTCCTGCATTGATTACAGCAGACTTCACATACTGTGTAAGCAGATATGGAGTACCTGAATATGGATGGCGTATGACTATGACATCAGGTCTCATGGCCTCAATGTTTCGCACCGTATCGATGAGGGTCTCTCCCTTCTTTACACTGCTTGCACCTGCAGAGATCCCTATAGTGTCAGCCCCCAAGCGTTTGGCTGCCAACTCAAATGATAGACGGGTCCGCGTACTCGGCTCAAAGAAGAGATGGACCACGGTCTTACCACGAAGCAGAGGTACCTTCTTAATAGGTCTGTCGAGGATCTCTTTGAGTGACTCAGCAGTATCCAGTATGAGAGAGATCTCTTCTGGTAAGAGAGTAGATATCCCCAATATATGGCATACATTGAGGCAATTCATGCCAAAAAAAAGCCTCCTTTTTCAAAAAAAGGAGGCAACATGCAAGATACCTGAAAGAGGATTCTGCCTGGGAACAAGAGTGATCTCATAGTATAAAAACATAATACAGAAGGGACAATTAAGTCAAGGAGGGCATAGGTCCTGAAACCATTTTTTGTCTTCTATAAGTTATCTATGGCCTTTTGAGGGGTTATGCCTCTATTCCTCAATCTGTACCTTCAGGTAGAGGTTACCGCGGCCATCTCCTGGTATCTGCCTCCCCATCCCCCTTAAACGCAGGGTAGTTCCCCTTGAGATACCTGGCGGTATATTCAGAATGAATGTCTTCTTTCTAAACCCCTCAGCAACATTGATCAGTTTACGCGTCCCAAATATGGCCTCGTGTTCGCTGACAGTAATAGTCTCATATAGGTCAGCCCCATCCCTTTCTCTGGCGGCTGGACGGATCACCTGTATGTGTTCTGTCGAGTGCCTTCTGGCCAGTTGCTGGAGGTCTCTTTCCCAGCTCGATTGGGGCAGGGCCTGGAAGAGCTTTAGAAAGATGATACCAAAGATAAAACCACCAATGTGTGCCCACCAGGCAATACCGGCAACCTGGGCTGAATAGGTGGCTGCACTCATAAATTGAAACAGAAACCAGATCCCCAAAAACACAAAGGCCGGTATCTCTATAAATGGGAAAAATATAAGGAGGGGTACCAGGGTCAAGACCCTGGCCCTGGGAAAGAGTATGAAATAGGCCCCCATGACACCGGCAATGGCCCCACTGGCCCCTATAGTGGGGACTTGAGATGTCCAGTTCAGGGCTATATGTGAAATACCTGAGGCCAGTCCACACACTATATAAAAGATGAGATAACGAAGGTGTCCCAGTTGATCCTCTACATTGTCACCAAATATATAGAGAAACCACATGTTACCAAAGAGGTGGAAAAAACCACCGTGTAGAAACATAAAGCTAAAGAGTGCGATCACCTGTTGGCCGGTTGTAAAATATGCGGAAATCTCAGGCACGGTATAACGGGCAGGTACAAGTCCATAGACATAGATAAAGTGGTTGAGGCCTGGCCCTTTTGATAGCTCTATCAGAAAGACAAAGACATTGAGGGCAATCAGGGCATTATTGACTATAGGATAGGTCTCTGAACGTACTGTATCACGGATAGGTATCATATCTTGACAGTGCTGATCGTCACTTGTTATTTTTCATAAAAATTACTGGATATATAGCTTCTAATCCTTGCAATTGCACGAAAAAGAGTTTATTGAGCAATTATAAGGTCTGAGGTGAGTAGCACACTAACATATTGAGGGACGAAATTACAGTAAAGGATCTGTGTCCTGATTTAAACAGATAAATAATAGGAAGGAGCAAGAGAGATGGAATTAAAGAGTGTATTTGAAAATAGTGGAGTAATACCTGTAAGATATACGTGTGATGGCGGAAATATCAGTCCGAAACTGATAATAGAAGACATCCCAAAAGAGGCAAAGACCCTGACAATAATTGCAGAGGACCGTGATGCCCCGATAAGGGTCTGGGTCCATTGGGTCATCTTTAATATCCCGGCAGATGTGAGAGTGATAGAAGAGAATTGTATCCCTGAGGGGAGTATACAGGGGATAAATGACTTTGGAGAGAATAATTACAGGGGGCCCTGTCCTGACCCTGGCAGAGTACACAGATATGAGTTCCATCTATATGCTGTAAGTAAGGTCCTCAATATCGAGAGTTGCTCAAAAAAGGCAGACGTAGAGAGAGTGCAGGTAGGCTGTGTCGTAGCGCGTGCACTCTTATCTGGAGAATATTCAAGGTAACTCCTCAATAATTGGGCTCCCATTTGTATGTCCTCAATAGCCCCCTGCTGAACCATTTATGTCGCCGGCCAGCAGCAGTCTTTTGAAGGGTTTCAGTACGGATTACATCAAGCTGCTCCTGAGACCATGAGAAAGGCCACTGCTGGCCTGGGATGTGAAATGTAATCTGCGAGATCTGTGGATTAGAATTTGATCTGCCATACGGCCTGTATCCTGTGATCGTCTCCAAGCCTGTTACCTACGACCGGGACCTTTCCCTTCCTGCCTGCGTTTTCGCCATAATCGGTCTTTTCATATACCAACAGCAGCTTGTTTCCTCTATATACATTCCAGGCCAGGCCGCCGATATACATATTATAGTTGGCATCCCGGGCGATCTTTTTGTCATTATCCTGATCAAAGTGGTCATATCGAGTAAACAGAGAGAATCTTCTGTCAAAGACAGGGAGTCTCACGCTCCCAAAGAAGGAATAGCCATCGGTCTCTAAGGCATTGCCCCTTGCATCTACCCAGGTACCCTGGGCATTGCCCGTGGTCTGAAAATACTGTGCAGTAAAGATCAGCCATGGATGCTCATAGCTCAGCATACCTAGGTTGACGGTATAGCCAGGGAAGTCTCCATTTGAGGCCCTCCTGTTGCCCTCTCCATGCAGGCCAAAATAGCTGAACTGGAGGCCTGGTATGAGGTCGGGCAGGGGACGCAGTGTAATCCTGCCCTCAAGGACCTTATTATTATTTATTTCTCTATTATGATAGCCTGATCCATTATATACCCCGAAGAACCAGGTCCCATAGCGCCCATCATAGTGAGGATCTCCTGTCCTTTCCAGTGCATCTCTCAGCCTGCCACCAAAATTGCCGTGGAGGCTGACCCCAGTATCGGCAGAGTTGAAGACCCCTGCCCTCTCTATGGCCATCTTGCCCTGGCAGCGGTCTGTATTGACAGCCTCTTCAAAGTCCAACCAGGGGATATGTCCCTGCCCGATCTCTGCCTTCATTTCAGTAAGGGGCCCAAGGTCTGGGAGCCTCAGTTCGGCATAGAGATACTTGATACGTGTTGTATAGTCTCCACTACTATCTCTATGTATATCAGTGGTGATCCGTGCCTGCATCCATGGCAGGATCTGTTTTTTTACAGTAAGATAGCCCCTGGTGAGACTGAATCGGTTGAAGCTGGACCTCCTGCCCTGGGCCTCTGCACTCTGCCCATTTGAATAGTCTATATAGGCAAGGCCTTCTATCTTTAATCCCTTTAAGGCCTTGGGTAATGACAATTTTTTGTCCTGGACCTCCTTCACTATCTCCTTCTTGCGCTGTTTCTCCAGTCCAGCGGCCTCTCTTTTGATCTCTTCTGCCTCTTTTTGTGTAAGGATGCCCTTACGGATCAGGATCTTGATCAGGGGATCTTCTCTGCTGTGATCACTGGCCTGCAGATTTGCCCCCATGCCAGACAACAGGGCCATTGCCATAAAGAGGACAATCAGATTTTTTTTCATGTCTTTCTCTCTACCTCCCTATTTAGATATTCTTTAGGCAGTCTTAGCTTGAGTTTGTTAGAATTGAATGAACTTAAGGTTAGATCTCTG
>JALTHG010000096.1 GCA_027004715.1 Deltaproteobacteria bacterium | reverse complement strand
GTAACTTCTCAATAAGTCCTGGCAATACAGAGTTTCTCTTCACCCAAACCCTCTCCATCTGGGAGAGGGCACGAGAGCATGAAGTTACAATTACTATAATGTTAGCTGGCTATAAATCACAGTAGATTTTGGCTTGCAATATAAGGTTGTAGAAAATATAGTACACACAATTTTTGCAAAATTGATCTCCAAATCGTCTTTTATTAGGGGAGTCAAACCTTAAGAATGGCCCAAAGTTACCATTCCTATGGTCAAAAATAGCTTAAAAGCCTGGTAATAGACCCCTTATATTTAGGGGATTAATTATGAAATCGGTGGGTCTCCGCCAAATAATCTAAAGGTATGACCGGCTAGAGCCGGACTTTTTAGGAGGTATATTCTCAATTATGATGACAGATTTCCTTTTCACGTCTGAGTCAGTGACTGAAGGTCACCCTGATAAGGTGGCAGATCAGATATCTGACGCCATCCTGGATGCCATTCTGACTAAAGATCCCCTTGCACGGGTAGCGTGTGAAACCCTTGTAACTACAGGACTTGCTATGATTACAGGTGAGATAACTACTGATTGCTATGTAGATATGCCCCAGGTAGTCCGTGGCACCATTAAAGAGATAGGCTATTCCAATTCGTCTATGGGCTTTGACTGGCAGACCTGTGCAGTCCTTACTAGCATTGATAAACAATCTCCAGATATAGCCCTTGGCCTCAACCACGGCGATGATATAGGTGCAGGAGACCAGGGCCTGATATTTGGCTATGCCTGTGATGAGACCCCTGACTATATGCCTATGACCATATGGTATGCACATCGTCTGGCCTATCGTCTGGCAGAAGTGCGGAAAAGAGGTATATTGCCGTTTTTGAGACCAGACGGCAAGACACAGGTCACGATTCAGTATAGAGATAGGAGACCCAGCTCGGTAAACTCTATTGTGGTGGCTGCCCAGCATCAGCCAGATATCCACTACAGAGACCTGAAAGAGGCAATAATTGAAGAGGTGATCAAAAAGGTCATTGCTCCAGAGCACTTGAGCAGTGATACAGAATTTTTTATAAACAGTACAGGCCGTTTTGTGGTGGGTGGTCCACTGGCCGACTGTGGTATTACTGGGAGAAAGATCATTGTAGATACCTATGGTGGTCGTGGCCACCATGGCGGTGGGGCCTTTTCTGGAAAGGATCCGACAAAGGTGGATCGCTCTCCGTCATATATGGCCCGCTATGTGGCCAAAAACCTGGTGGCCGCAGGGATTGCCAGGGAGTGTGAACTCCAGGTGGCCTATGCTATAGGTATCTCCCGCCCACTGGCTATAAATGTCTGTACCTTTGGGACTGAGGCCATACCAAAGGATCAGATCCTGGATATCATCAAGAGAAACTTTAGTTTTAAACCAAAAGATATCATTGATTACCTGGACATGAGGAGACCTATCTACAAAAAGACCGCTGCATATGGTCATTTTGGCAGATCTGAGCCAGAATTCACCTGGGAGCGTCTTGATATGGTAGAGAGACTCAGGGATCAGGCAGGACTTTAGGAGATAGAGATATGGATTACCACATAAAAGATGAAGGCCTGGCAGAAGTCGGACGTCTACGCATTGAGTGGGCAGCCAAGAGCATGCCTGTATTAAATCTGATAAAAGAACGCTTTTTAAGAGAGAGGCCCCTCAAAGGGGTCCGTATTGGGGCATGCCTGCACGTCACTACAGAGACTGCCTCCCTTGTACAGACACTCAAGGCAGGAGGTGCGGATGTATATCTGTGTGCCTCAAATCCCCTCAGTACCCAGGACGATGTAGCGGCATCTCTGGCAAAAGACAGCAAGATTCCAGTATTTGCCATAAAGGGAGAGGACAATAATACCTATTATGACCATGTAAGGGCGGT
>JALTHG010000095.1 GCA_027004715.1 Deltaproteobacteria bacterium | reverse complement strand
ATATAGTGGCGGAGGGAGTAGGATTCGAACCCACGGTACCTCTTGGTACAGCGGTTTTCAAGACCGCCGCCTTCAGCCACTCGGCCATCCCTCCAGATAGAGACTTGAGAACAAAACTACATTGAATAATAATACTATAATCATTTTTTTACAATCATAAATCCCCAACTTCTTATATTATTAGGTAGTAGGGATGAATTCAATGGTTCGCTTTGGCCTCTGGCAAGAGCCCACTACTCAAATCAATGCCCTCTCTTTTCCATCTCTTTAGCCTATCCTCATAGAGAGAGATCTGATCATTTAGGTCCTTTAAACCCCAGGCATAGACATGGGTGAAACGGGCATCATGACCGACTTGAGAGAGGAAGCGATGTCTGAGCGTGCTAAAGTAACAGAAAAAGTATAAATCACGACATACAGGATAACCCTTCAAAATGCTCTTTTGGGCCAATTTTAAAAAAAAGACCTCTTCAGGCCCATTAAATTCCTTCAGGAACTGTTCCTTCTGCCAATGAGTGATGGCCTCAGGTCTGGGACCAGAGCACATGGTTTGCCCCCTATCTCTTTTTATTAATGCATGCTGGCCTTTTTTCTTTTTTTGCCAGGGCCAAATTCTCATTGTCTTAAAATCAATATGACATAAGCTAATAGGGTTTGTTTTTGGAGGTTCGGTGATATGATATGCGCTGCCACAACATATACCATAGTGATAGAATCCGTGCCAGTCTTACCCATCGAGGAGAAAATTCACGCGCTACAGTGACTTCAAAGATCTCGAGCTGCTTGAGATAGGCCTCAATCTTTGAGATCTTCATTCGCCATGGGCCACCGATTTGATTATATTCGTCCATGAGGGCAGAAAACATCTTCCTTAGCCTCCGTGCAGCGCGCTCTTGCAGTATATATTCGGCCCGCTCGGTAGCAATCCTTGCCAAATTGAAGGTCTGGTATAGTAAGTGACGAATCTCTCTCGCATCATGGAAAGTGGCCAGATTTTGGAGTTCCTGTAAGGGAAGTCTGGCCTTCGCAGCTAAAAGGCCCCGAAGGTCTGTAACCAGGGCCTCATAGAGGTGACGCTGCAGATAGACAAAATGTGTCGATTCATCCATTGGCACACCTGCCAGATTGGTGCGCAGATTCTCAAAATAGAGACGCTGATCGCCAAAATATCCTGTCAGATGTTTGGTGACAGATATCTCAAGGGGATTGCCTGGGGCATCACTTGCTACCTGAACCAGGGAACGAAAAGGCCGCTTAATAGAAAGAGGAAAACGAGAGAAGTGATAGCTTGCCTGCGATCCTGGAATCATCCTGTAGGCGACAAGTTCAGTTTGAAGCGAGAGGTCTTTCTCAAAGATCGCCTTTGCCTTTTCAAATGAATCCAGTGGCATTGAAGGCAGCTTCAAGTTATAATAAATTGAAGAATTTGAGTAGCCAGCGGCTTGAAGGATTCGTTCAACGACATCTGCGCAATTGAATTTGAGCTTATTCCAGCGCAGCCTGCCGCATTTAAACTCATTCTCAATACGCTGCGCCTCGGCCGTCATTGCCTCTATGCGCCTTGAAGGGATACCTGCAATCCTCAGCCCGATTGTCTCGCGTCCGTAAGCCATACCATAGGTATTGGTATGTACCTGTGAGGGTGAAGGAGGTTTCACTCCATAGAGGTAGTCTGCAAGACTCATATTCTGCAAGAAATTGGAATCGATAGAGGGATCAGCAATATAATTCGCACTATAGACAGTCTGACCGATGCGAATAGCAATATGGCCAAATGGATTTTCCAGCACTATACGCTGCGGGGACCGTGAAGTCGCATAAGAAAGAAGTAATTCTACCTCGGCCGGTGATTGGGCATCGAGCTGTGCCAGTGCCTCATTGATATTGAGGACAGGTTTGCCATTCTCAGTCCCGAAATCAAGAGGCGGGCAGTTTGGAACAAAGTCATCGTCCAGGGCAAACTGGGCAATCTTTGCAATGTTAGAGTTTTTCCTGAATTCACTCTGGGCACGGCACATTGCCCTGCACTGCTCTTGATCCATCAAGAGGACATCTGCCAACTTGCCAGCCTGATCTGCATCGACAGCAAGTCTGGCTACCCCAAGCCGAGCGAACAAAGCGGCATTTTCCCGCTCATGACCACTGATCACATCCAGAATAATCGTCGGCGTGCCCAGAGTAAATGCCTCGACTGGGGTCAGGCCCCCGGCCTTGGTGATCAGAAGATCAGCCACACGCATCCAACTAAGCAATTTTTCGTGCGATACCAGGCCAAAAATCTTCAGCCTTACCCTAGCAGGCAGATGGGATTGCAGTGCCTCTAGCAATACCTGCTGCTTTGTACTTTTTCCACAGATAGCGATGATTTGCACCTTCTCTTTATGATGGAAGACTATACTCTTGATGAGATTGACATAATCGCCGATCCCTTCCTTTCCAGAGGTAAGCAATACTGTCGCAAGATCTGAGGCCAGACCAATCTCCGCAAGTACTGCCTCACGCGGCCGATGATCGTCATCTGGAATACATACTGGCATCCCGCTCGTCGTCACCTTATCGGGTGGAACACCTGCAGATAGCCAGTGCATTTCTAGTTCTGGATGGGCAAGAAAGGTCTGATCTATCCGTTTAGATATACGAGGAAAGTATCCTTCAAAAAAATCAGTATGAAGCCAACCGATCTTGACATCTGTCAGCATTCCGCGTTCTCGTAAGTTTCCAAGTACCTGTGCCGAGCCATAATGGGTAGCTAGAACTGCGTCAGGGGATTGCTCCTTTAGAAAGGCAAGTACCTTTTTTTCAGGATAGTCATTTGGCAATAGCGTGAGCGATGAGACACTATTACCCCGTGCCTGGATATCGTGGAAGAGGGCATCAAACAGCTCTGGGAAGTTTCCAGCTACGAGCCAATATAGCTTTTCGTCAATACGGCGCCATACAGGATGCATAAATTCACGGATGTCCTGTAAGACAACCACTGCATTTGGATCCTGCTGGATAATCTCTTCCTTGATGGCCTGTGCAGCACTGATATGGCCATAGCCAATAGAAGAGTAAAAGACCACGATCTTTTTCCCTCTATAGTCTTTGGCCTTACAGGCTCCTGATGATTGTGTCGGGCTAAGCCACATGCAGGTTGGTTTCACTGCTGCCATTAGCCGACAAAAAATTCTTCCTTGCGATCTGGATAGAAAGGACACTTCCAAGTACCATCTAATGAATTCTATACCACTCCTGAGAGTCGCGGGTCAAGGAAGTCTCACTAATCCGCTTCCCAATCTCAGGAAGATGTGAAGGCTACATAATAGGTTATCATTTAGGATGACTTGTCAAGATCGGCATACCCCTCCACGTCCCCATTCCCTGTACAGATCGACCAGCTAAGTATATCTCTGCCAAAATCCCTTTCTTGTATGTAGTATATGGATGTGATATCTTATAGATATCCATAGAGACTGCATCCGTGGCACTGTATTGTAATCTTGTAGGGTATGATATCTTTAACACACCAATAGGCTGACAGGTTTATAGAAAGGATTGATTAATATGTGCACCAAAATGGAACCTATAGGTTTTGCATATACAGATGCCACTGAGATCCCCAAACACTGGACAGTCTCTGATGTAGAGGGAACTCTGGTCATTGATAAGAAGTACCTGGAAGGTCTAAGAGATATCCGGGCAGGGCAACAGATCGTTGTGGTCTTCCAGTTTCATAAGAGTCCAAAATTCAGCCCTGAATACCTGAGGCAGATACCTAGATACAGTACAGAGAAAAAAGGAGTATTCAGTATCTGCTCACCAGTGCGTCCCAACCCAATTGGTATCTCTGTCCTGGAAGTCCTTAAAATAAAAGACAATATTCTTCATGTCAAGGGGATAGATATGCTAAATGGGACACCTATTCTGGATATCAAGCCCAATATCAAAAAAGATTGACTCCTCAATAAGTCAGGGTGCCTGTTATTGTGAAATTACAAAAAGATAACTATTGGAGGGATATTAAATGAAGATAGGAGATTTTTTGGAAAAGGGTAGCTGTTTAGCCATTGCCATCCTATTTGTCCTTGCCTTGGCCGCTTGCGCAGGCTATGGACATCGCATTGCCCCTGTCCCTCTGCCTGAGGCCCAGGCAAATCACGTGACAGTAGATGGAGTCGATGTAGTGGCCGTGGCATATCCGGATGCAAAGATTGCAAAGAAACACTTTGGATTTGATATACGAGGGGCAGGACTCCTGCCAGTTCGCCTGGTTATTGAAAACAGAGGGACAGAGAAGGCAACAATCGATCCCAATCAGACATTCTTGATTGATCGGATAGGACAGGCCTGGCCTCTCCTGTCGGCAGAAGAGGCATATAGGCGGATAAGATCCCATGTAGAGATAGGTGAGACGGCAAAAGGTACTGCAAAGCCAGCGGTCTTGCTTGGGTCTGCTGGTGCCCTTGCAGGCTTTGCGGTCGGTATCCTATCAGGACATAATGTAGGCGAGAGTGCAGGGAAAGGGGCAGTCCTTGGGGCCACAGCAGGGGCATTGGCAGGTGGGGCCAGTGCATATGCCAGCACCTCAGAGAAGATCAAAGAGGACCTGGCTCAGAGGACCCTGTGTAACCGACCTGTCAGGCCTGGAGAACTGGTCTATGGCTTCCTCTTCTTCCCAGGACACAATGAGGTCACATCTGTGCAGAGGCTCCGTCTGGCCATCAATATCGGCTCAAAGGAACATGTAGTGGATATAAATCTATAATCCAGATGTCTCCAATGCCCAGTCTGGACAGGATCATACGTTATGGACGTGGTGAGGAGATGCCAGACCTCTTACTCAGAGGCGGTAAGGTGATCAATGTCTTTACAGGTGAAATACTCCAGACTGACATAGCCGTGGCAGAGGGGACTATTGTGGGCCTTGGTGAGGGCTATGATGCCATAGATATCATAGACCTCTCTGACAGATATGTCTGTCCAGGTCTTATTGATGGCCACCTACATATCGAGAGCACAATGCTTTCGCCATATCAATTTGCACGTGCAGTAGTACCTAGAGGCACAACTGCTGTGGTCTGTGACCCTCATGAAATCGCAAATGTACTGGGTATGGATGGTATCCAATACATGTTAGAGGCCAGTGAAGCACTGCCTCTCACTGTGTTTGTCATGGCCCCTTCATGTGTCCCTGCTACCCATTTAGAGACATCGGGTGCAGTGATCTCTGCTAGAGACCTGATGCCTCTATTTGCCCACCCAAGGGTATTGGGTCTGGCAGAGGTGATGAATTTTCCGGGTGTACTCCACTGTGTTCCAGAGGTCCTGGCCAAACTGGATGCCTCTATCCAACAAGGCCTGGTCATTGACGGACATGCCCCAGGGCTCACTGGCCGGGACCTGCAGGCATATATAGCAGCAGGGGTTGACTCAGACCATGAATGCACGAGGCCCGAAGAGGCCATAGAAAAGCTACGCGCAGGCATGTATCTCTTTATTCGGGAGGGCAGTACGGAACATAATCTGGCAGCTCTACTGCCAGTAGTAACCAGGGATAATGTCCACCGCTGTCTCCTGGTCTCAGATGACAGACACCCGGCAGACCTGATGGACCTGGGGCATATGGACTATTCTGTCCGTCTGGCAGTACAGGGTGGCCTAGATCCAGTAATGGCTATCCAGATGGCGACCTTAAATGTCGCAGAACGTTTTAGGCTCCGCAATAGGGGTGCAGTGGCCCCTGGATATCGTGCCGATCTGATAGTTCTGGAGGACCTGAAGGACTTTTCTGTAGATAGGGTGTTCATCAGGGGAGAACTGGTAGCTGAACATGGCAAGGCCCTGTTTGGTGCACCTCCAGAGACCCCATCTGTTCTACCATCTGTGAACATATCTCCAGGAGACCTGAACTTTGAAATACCTGTCCAGGGAGAAGAGGCGCGCGTCATTGGTGTGATTGAGGGACAGATCTGGACAGAGTCATTGAGGCTCTCAGTAAGGTCTAGTGCGGGTCTGGTTATGTCTGATGTAGACAGAGATATCCTGAAGCTGGCAGTGATCGAAAGGCACCATGGTACAGGTAATATAGGGCTTGGGCTTGTGAAGGGCATAGGCCTAAAGAGAGGTGCCCTGGCCAGCACAGTGGCACATGACTCTCACAATCTCATTGTAGTTGGTACAGATGACAGAGATATGCTTCTTGCGGTCCAGGCACTCATAGAGGTAGATGGGGGCCTCGTGGCCGCTGCAGATGGAGAGATACTGAAGAGACTACCCCTACCCATAGCAGGTCTTATGTCAGAGGCCCCATTTGAGTCTGTACGCACAGAGATGGACGACCTCCTTACAGCAGCACACGGCCTCGGGAGCCCCTTAAAAAATCCCTTTATGACCCTCAGCTTCCTTGCCCTGCCTGTAATTCCTAGACTGAGACTCACTGATATGGGTCTGGTAGATGTAAATAGATTTGATTTCGTACCCCTGTTTATTAGTTAACGTCAACTCAAAACTAAAAGACATGTATCAACCTGATCTGGTCAAAGAGATATTTTCCTCTGCCCTTCCTGGAGAGTGGTCTAGGTGGCAGTGGCAGTTTTCTCACCGCATCAGGGGGCTTAAGGCCCTGTCTGAGCTTCTCCAGCTCAGTCCCTCTGAGATAGGGACCTATAGAGACCTTATATCAGAATACAGATATGCAGTTACACCCTATTATCTCTCTCTGATCGACTGGTCAGATCCCAATGACCCCATCAAGAGGCAGTGTATACCTGATCCAAGAGAGATCACCTTTTCTCTCCCAGGTTCAGAGATAGATCCCCTGGCTGAACAGACACACATGCCAGTACCTGGTCTCATTCACCGCTATCCAGACCGGGTACTGGCCATGGTGACCAACACGTGTGCTACATACTGCCGCCACTGCAATCGAAAGCGTACATGGAAGAATCCAGAGGCCGGGAATACAAGGGAGGCTCTGGGCCGTATGGTGAATTATGTGGCCAGTAATCCCCATATCCGCGAGGTAATAGTCTCTGGAGGGGATCCCCTGATAATGAGTCTGGGACTATTAGATGAGTTTCTTGGGTCTCTAGAGGCAATACCCCATGTGGAGGTATTGCGCATTGGCACCAGGGTCCCTGTAGTACTCCCCATGCGTATAACTGACGATCTGTGCCAGATGCTGGCCAGGCACAGGCCCCTTTGGGTAAATACACACTTTAATCATCCAAGAGAAATTACCCCAGAGTCTACACAGGCATGTGAAAGGCTCCTCAAGGTCGGGATACCTGTCTCCAATCAGACCGTGTTGTTAAAGGGGGTAAATGACTCCCTAGATGTGATGAGAGACCTGTTCTGTGGCCTGGAGAGGATTATGGTGAGGCCCTATTACCTGTTCCAGTGCGATGCAGTAAAGGGCACTGATCACTTCAGGACAGACATCAGGAGGGGAATAGAAATTATGGAAGGCCTGTGGTGCAAGATAGGTGGGCTATGTATCCCAAATTTTGTAGTAGACCTACCGATGGGTGGTGGAAAGGCACCTATGATGCCTTCATATCTACTCGCTGTCGACAGAAATGAGGCAATATTTCGTACCTATGATGGGTGTATTATAAGATACCCATGCCCTGGGGGGGCAGACAACCCGCCATAATCTTCTATGCAGATATCTTACCAGTAAGATATATGAGCAAAGATTATCTCCCATAGGGGCATAGCCTGATGTACACAATCAGGCTATGCCCATCAATCCGCTGTGACAAATCGAGATTAGGTCTTATATTTTTAACAGAGATCCTTTTAAGGACCATCTTTGCCTGATGGTCATGTTCTCTGAAAGTCTTTTTTGTATTGTTGGCCTGTAACTTCTCAATAAGTTCTGGCAATACAGTGTTCTCCCTCACCCAAAGCCTCTTCCCTGGAGGAGGGTATGGGTGAGGGGCTGGCCTTAAATAAGGCCCTGGATTTTGTAAGGAGAGATAGGGATAGTATGGAAATTGAACAAGCTAAAGACCTGCTTTTTTCTCTTTTAGGGAAGGGGTCTCCAGTCCCTTGCAAGGTAAGGCTCTGGGACGGTTCAGCACTCTCTTTTGGAGAGGGTACTCCAGCATTTGTTGCGCATTTTAAGACTCCAGATGCCTTAGATGCCCTGCTGACCGATCTGTCTCTGGGATTTGGAGAGGCATATATGAGGGGAGACATAGATATAGATGGAGACCTGGGGAAGGTAATGTGCCTGGCCTATCAAGAAGACCTCTTTTCCAGATTCTCCCCTAGACAAAAGGCCCGCCTTTATTGGTTGAATTTGAGACACAGGGC
Organism: Deltaproteobacteria bacterium; assembly: GCA_027004715.1. Taxonomy (GTDB): domain Bacteria; phylum Desulfobacterota; class Dissulfuribacteria; order Dissulfuribacterales; family UBA3076; genus JALTHG01. The sequence goes on along the minus strand of JALTHG010000095.1, from coordinate 8,550 downwards.
AGGTCTGAAGCAGACAAAAAAAGATGTGCAGTCCCACTATGATATAGGTAATTCCTTCTATCGACTCTGGCTCGATAAAGGCCTTAACTATTCCTGTGCATATTTTGGCTGTGAAGATGATTCCCTGGAGCAGGCACAGTTACGAAAAATACACCACACGCTTCATAAGCTCAGATTGCGGCCCGGGCAGAGGCTACTCGATATAGGGTGTGGCTGGGGGAGCCTGGTGATAGAGGCTGCCAGGTCCTATGGCGTGCAGGCAGTTGGAATTACCCTTAGTGCAAAACAGTATGAGCTTGGATGCCAGCGGATAGAAAGAGAAGGTCTGTCTGGCAGGGCCGAGATTCGATTACAGGACTATCGAGAGATCCCTGATAGAGAGCATAAGAGCTTTGATCGGGTAGTCTCTGTGGGTATGTTTGAGCACCTTGGCAGAGGGAATATCCCTGTATTCTTTAAAAAGGTATCAAAATTGCTGTGTAACAGGGGTATCCTATTGCTGCACAGCATCGGGCGTATAAGGCCCAAAGATACAGATCCATGGATACAAAAATATATATTCCCTGGTGGATATATACCCTCCCTTGGTGAGACCCTGGAGGCCGCAGAGGATGCAGGACTGGACTTCGTAGACCTGGAAGACCTTAGACACCACTATGATCTGACACTGGGCCAGTGGATAAAGCGTTTTGAGGCAAACATCTCACAGATCAGAAAGATGATGGGAGAAAAGTTTGTAAGGATGTGGAGACTCTATCTCAACGCCTCTCAGAGCTCATTCAGGTATGAATCCCTCCATGTCTTTCAACTCCTCTATTCCCTTGGACGCAGGGAAGACTGGCCTCTTATCAGGGAAGGTGAGGTAAAGATCAGCCCTTGATAAAGGCCTTTCACACGCCTCTGTTGTAATGTAAGTGTAGGGAGATGTGAACAATTACACTGTTTCTCTACGAAGCTCGGGATCAAGGGCATTTTCAGGCCTGAATTTCTGGAGACGGTGGGGAGATCCAGGTGGTACCATGGCCTTTATCTCTTCCACATCTCTATCGGACAGGAGAGGGCTTACCAGTGTAGTCCGGAATTCATGCTGGATGCCACTCTGGGCAATCAGCATAATGCTCTCTTTCAGGTGTTCCTTTGGGGCCCTTACGCCGGTCAGGCGGTCATAGAGTGACCATGGCGCCTTTATATCCATGGCAATAAAGTCCAGCAGGCCCCTGTCTAAGAGTGCCTTCACCACCTCTGGATGGCTGCCATTGGTGTCCAGTTTGATCTTAAAACCCATTGCCCTTATCTTCTGGAGAAATAGGTGGAGATCTGGCTGTAGAGTCGGTTCACCACCCGTAATAACTACTCCAGTGAGCTGTCCCTGACGACCCTCCAGGAATAATAATACCTCTTCTTCTGGAATCAGGGAATCAGACTCCATTGGCAACAGGCCTCCATTATGACAGAATGGGCATCGGAAATTGCAGCCCTGGGTGAAGACAATTGCCGCTATCTCTCCTGGATAATCGCTGAGCGTAAATCTGTCCAGTCCACCAATCTGCATGGCTATCTCCCTATCCGGTAGTGTGTACGCTGGGCAAACTCTGCCTGCTTGCCACTATTCCACTGCCTGACTGGCCTCAGATACCCTACAACACGGGAGTAGACCTCAGTCTCTGCCCCACAGATAGGACATTTTTTTTGTTCTCCTATCAGGTATCCGTGGACAGGACATACAGAAAATGTCGGAGTAATAGTAAAATATGGCAGGCGATATCTCGTGCATACCTGCCTTACAAATGCCTTGACAGCCTGCGGGTCCGCAACTGCCTCTCCAAGAAAGACGTGTAGTACTGTCCCACCTGTATACTTGGTCTGTAGCTCGTCTTGCAGGTCAAGTACCTGGAAGATATCCTCGCTGTAATTGACAGGGAGCTGTGTCGAGTTGGTATAGAAAGGCTCTGCATGGGCATCTGTGTCTCCTTTGTCCTGCGCAGATCGAATATCAGGATAGCGTGCCCTGTCCAGCTTGGCAAGTCGATAGGCAGCGCCTTCGGCAGGAGTGGCCTCCAGATTATACAGATATCCGGTCTCCTGCTGGAAGCGGCATAGCCTTTCACGCATATAGTCCAGGACCCTACAGGAAAAGGCCAGGCCCTCTGGTGTGCCTATATCTCTGCCGAATAGGTTAAGGCAGGCCTCGTTCATCCCAACCAGACCTATGGTTGAGAAATGGTTGTGCCAATAAGAGCCATAGTGTTGCCTGGCATAACGGAGATAAAATCTTGTATATGGATAGAGTCCCTTGTCTGTAAAGCGTTCAAGTACCTTGCGTTTTGTCTCAAGGCTCGTCTTGGCGATCTCCATCATACGCCCCAGTCGCTCTAAAAAGTCCCCTTCGTCTTTGGCCAGATAGCCCAGGCGCGGCATATTGATCGTCACTACTCCAATAGAGCCAGTCAGGGGGTTTGCGCCGAACAGTCCTCCGCCACGCCTCTCCAGAGAACGCAGGTCCAGGCGCAGACGACAGCACATGGAGCGGGCATCTTCAGGTGACATGTCTGAATTTACAAAGTTGGCAAAGTATGGGATGCCATACTTTGCAGTGACTTCCCAGAGCTGTTCCAATCCAGGCGCCTCCCAGTCAAAGTCTGGATCGATATTGTAAGTAGGGATGGGAAAGGTAAAGACACGACCCCTTGCATCTCCCTCAGAGAGTACCTCTAGGAATGCACGATTAAAGACAGTCATTTCCTCTTGGAAGTCTGCATAGACCTCCTTTTGCACTTCGCCTCCAATAATGACCCCCTCTCTGGCCAAGATACCTGGAGGTTGCACGTCGAGTGTGACATTAGTAAAGGGTGTCTGGAAGCCCACCCTTGTCGGCACATTGACATTGAAGAGGAACTCCTGGAGGGCCTGCTTGACCTCATGGTAGCCGAGACCATCATATCTGATAAAGGGTGCCAGGAGTGTGTCGAAGTTTGAGAGGGCCTGGGCCCCAGCCGCCTCGCCCTGCAGTGTATAGAAAAAGTTGACGATCTGTCCCAGAGCGGTCCGAAAGTGTCTTGCAGGACTGCTCTCTGCCTTTCCTGGTGCACCCCTGAATCCAGAACGTAAGAGGTCTTGGAGGTCCCATCCCACACAGTATACCGAGAGTAGACCCAGGTCATGGATATGGATTGCACCGCTTGAGTGTGCCTCACGGACCTCTGGGGTATAGATCTTGTTGAGCCAATAGACCTTACTGACCTCGCTGGATATATAGTTGTTTAGTCCCTGCAGGGAATATGACATATTGCTGTTTTCCTGGACCTTCCAGTCCAGACGTTCCAGATAGCGCTCAATCAAGTCGAGGTCTGCCTTCTTGACCATCTCTCTGATACGTGCATGACGGTCTCTATAGAGGATGTATGCCTTTGCAGTCTTCTTAAAGGGCGAAGACAGGAGTACATCCTCTACTATGTCCTGGATTCCTTCAACCGATGGTATGTCTCTCTGAAATACTGTCTGTGCCAGGGCCAAGACCCGAATGGTGAGATGTCTGGCCATATCCTCAGAGAATTCCCCAGTGGCCCGCCCTGCCTTTAGTATGGCAGTAGTGATCTTAGAGGCATCAAAGGGGACCAGACGCTGGTCACGTTTCCTGATTTGGGTAAAGGCCATATGGTCTGTATGCCCTAATAAGGGCTGAATACACGTAGCATAGATCGTCATTTCGTCATCCCTATTTTATGTCTTTTTCAAAGATGAATCCAATATATTGGGGCAAAGAAATAATACACCGCAAGATGTAGTGAGGATATAGTGGCATTAGAGAGATGTCAAAGTGACTGAGGGACTGTCTGGGACGATTATGGGCTGATTGAGAGAGAAGGGAAATAGACCTATAGGCTCTGAAATACTAGTGAGAACATCAGGATATCGTGCTGCCGTAAGAATAAAGGATTCAGTTTTGCTTGCAAAAAATAAAAAATTGTAACATTTTGGAGATGTCATAATCACTTATCAGTTCTTCAGAAATGAAGGGAAACAGTCACCATAGAGTTACTCTTGAGGCCTCATGGATACATCCAACTCAAATACACATGTCTCTCTGCCTCTCAATTCTTCTCTGATCGAATGGCTCGCAAGAGAGATACTTGGCCAGGACCTGGATAAAAGAGACCTCTCTCAGAAGGCAGTGGTCTTCCCAGGTCAACGTCCGGCCCTATATCTTAGAAGGGAGATTGGAAGGCTCTTGGATGGTCCTTACCATCCACCTCAGATCTTCGACATAGACACGTTTATGGGATATATAGCAGGCATGGCATCTGGCAGATCTATCAGGAGGGATGCCAGTCAGGTAGAATTGCTCCACCTGATATACGTCACTATAAAGGACATGGGAAAGGACCTGCCTATGCCTGGCATGACCTCCAGCTTTGATGCCTTTTTCTTCTGGGGCCTGAGGCTCCTGGACCTCTTTGACGAGTTTGGGACAGAGCTGGTCAGCCCTGACCAGATCAGGCAGGCAGTACCATTGGCCCTGGCCGACGCCGGCATCACTGAAGAGACTAGAGGACTATGGCCCATTCTGCCTGGGCTCTACAGCAAGTGGCTTGAGATACTGGGCAGAGAGTCTCTCTGGTCCAGAGGAGAGAAATATCGGACAGCAGCAGAATCCGTAGACAGGATAAAGTGGCCCTTTTCGCAGATATATCTTGCTGGTTTTGCGGCCCTCACCCAGGCAGAGGAAAAGGTCTTCTCTACCCTGTCCAGGCTCGCTATTGCCCGGGTAGTGGTACAGGATGGGGAGACAGTAAAATGGGGGGCTATCGAGCGCCTGAAATCCATATGCCATGGTATCTGGGAGCACCAGGACCTGGCCAGGCCATCCACACCACCTCATCTCCATAAGGGCCCTGACCTCCATTCACAGATACAGATGGCCAGAGAGGTGCTCTCCAGGACAGATAGCCAGGAGAAGGTAACACCAGACCTACAGGCCATAGTCCTCCCAAGGCCTGAGCCCCTTATCCCTGTCTTGACCTGGCTCTTTGAAGATGTGGTCGTGCCCTACAATATATCTATGGGTTATCCGCTTGAACGTACACCCCCTGCCCAATTACTTGACTCTGTCTTTGAGGCACAAGAGGGGAAGATAGGAGATAGATACTATGTCCCCCACTATCTGGACATACTCAGACATCCATATATAAAGAATCTCCAGCTCTACAGGGGTCCTGATCAGCAGGCCAACACCCCTATCAGGCCCATAGTCCATTCCCTGGAAGACTGGTTGGCCAAGGAAAAGAGAAATTTTATAGGGCTTAAAGAGGTAATATCGCACTTCAGAGAGGACCTGTCTGCCTTTAATGCCCTGGTCCAGGTACACCAGATGTGCTTTAAGGCCTTTGAGGGCCTGAGCCATGTGGGCGAGATTGCAAGGGCACTTAAGGGCCTGCTTGAATGGACACTCATGTATGGAACTGTTACTGGCTATCCTCTCTCCACAGAGTTTATAGTGGCCATAACAGGTCTTTTAGAGGACCTTGAGACCGGCCCTGTGTCTCTAGAAGGTGCCTCGGTCTCTGGTCTCCATCTACTCTTTGGTCACCTGGTGCGGCAGACCAGGATCCCATTTCAAGGTATCCCATTAGAGGGCTATCAGATATTGGGTCTCCTGGAGACAAGGTGCCTGCGGTTTCAGCGAGTGATGGTCTTTGACTGCAATGAGGGGATACTCCCTCCTGAGATCAGACCAGAACCTATCCTCCCTCCAGGTCTGCGGAGATATATTGGACTCCCAGATAAGAGACAGGCAGCAGATATCACTCGCTATCATTTCTATAGGCTGCTGGCAGGGGCAAAGGAGGTCCATCTATTCTACTCTGAAGACAAAGGGCAGGTGAGGAGCAGGTTTGTAGAGGAACTCGTATGGCAGGCCGAAAAGGAGGCAGGCCAGAGGAATGTGATCTCTATTGATACCCTGCTTACAGTTCCAGGGCCCATAGTCCTTCAAGCCCCTCCAATACAGAAGACTCGTCAGGTCCTTGAATTTCTCTCTTCATTTACCTTTTCAGCCACCTCACTAGATACTTATCTCTCCTGTCCCTTCAGATTTTATGCAAAGTATGTCCTAGACCTGGATAGCTCAGGGATATTAGACGAGGACGAGGTCGATCCCATACGCTTAGGCACTCTAGTGCACGAAATACTCAGAGAATTTTATCTACCTTATCTTGGCAGGGAGATCCGATTCGATGCCAACTCTGAAAAGGCCCTCCTAGACACCTCTGACGCCGCACTTGAGGGTATCTTTGGCCCAAGAGAGGGATGGAGTGGGAGTGTAAGACTCTTCAGAGAGGTCATGTCCTATCGCCTAAAAGGCTTTTTGCATCTCGAAAGTGAGCATGCGCAGGGTCGAATACTGATGGGTCTTGAAGTCCCGTGTAAAATGGAATTCTGCCTTGATGGCGGTCACAAGTTCCATATAAAGGGGGTGCTTGATAGGGTAGAGAGAGACAAAAATGGGACTATTTGGGTCATAGATTACAAGACAGGCAGCAAAATCAAGACACCTAAGAACTATGTCGGTATCGCATCAGACAGGCAGGCCATAAGACATGGGATAGTATCTCTCCAACTACCCCTATACCTGCTCCTGTGTGATCAGCACTATGGTCTCGGCTCCAAATGGTCTAAGATAAATGCCGCTCTGTATAGCCTGAGAGGCCTTAACGAGACAAGTAGGCTGAATGACCTACAGAAGGTCCTATTCCTCGATAAAGATTGCCCAGCAGAGATTATAAAGGGATATTATATCCCTGCACTAAAGGCCATTCTTGGTGAGATACTGGATACTGCGGTCCCATTCAGCCCAGACCCCTCTGACACCAGCTACTGCAGATCCTGCCCATACTTTAGACGCCTGTGTAGAACCGGATAGGGCAACTGTTCCATTCCTCCTGGCCAGAGACGCGAAATGTTACTGCACAGGAGATCCCTGAGATATGTGAAAATCTTTGCCTTCTCTGCATCTCTGCAGTAAAAGTAGGACTACAAGACCATAACTATAAATTTTTATATAGTGAAGAAAGGGGCTGTTATATGGAAGAGATACGTATGAATGCAGAGATCAGGACTGATTATGACTGTGAAGTAACAGGACTTCCTGCTGAACACTGGGGAGAGGCGGTCTTCAAGATCGGAGATGAAGAGATCGTATTGGAAATCAGCGTAGAGAAAGATATAATTGTGTCAATTATGGCAGGCGAAGATACGATGTGGAAAGGTACCTTAACCGGCCTTAAGCAATTAATAAAAGATGCCCTTAAGGCCTGATCTTTCCCTATTCTCACACTATAGAATGTAACTGTTCAACCCCCTCCTGTTGAACTCATCGCTGGTCAAGGGGATATGAACACTTACTATAGGATTCCTTATCACTATGGGTAGTGACAGGATGGAGAATTGTCCTAAAAGATATGGAAAAGATCCTTGTTCTGGCCTCACCTGTGCTTATAGAGCGTATCAGAAAGTGCGTAGTCCCTCTGAGACTTAAGACCTTCTGTGCCGAAGACATCCCCTCCTTTTTTGAACTAAAAGACTCCAGAATATATGATGCCTGGATAATAGAAGGAAGCCGACTGTTCCTGGGATCAAGATTGCTGAATGAGGTCATAGAGGCCCGTGGTGATATCCCGCTGGTTGTCATTGAAGACACGATAGATGGCCTTATATCTCCAGCAGTGATCAGATCCAGGGCATCTATCTGTAGAGATGATCTCTCGGATCAAGAGATATGCTCTATAATAAGGCAGGAATCAGAGAAAAAGAGGCTCAGGGACCTGTCCCTTTTTCTAAAAGGAGAAATGGACCTCAATAAGGGATTTAGTGCCTTTATTACCAGGAGCCCACTCATGGAGGAAGTGATTGACAGGCTGAAGGATGTCGCCCCAACAGATGCCACTATACTCCTTGAAGGCGAGACCGGAACAGGCAAAGAGCTCCTGGCAAAGATCGTCCACAGCACATCATCGAGAAAAAAGAGGCCATTTGTGGCAATCAATTGTGGTGCCCTATCTGACAGCATTATCGAAAATGAGCTGTTTGGACACGAAAAGGGGGCCTTTACAGGGGCCGAGAGGAGGAGCATAGGTAAACTGGAGTTTGCCAGTGGCGGTACACTGTTTCTCGATGAGGTAGAGACCATGTCACCCTATATGCAGGTCAGGCTCCTTAGGGTCTTACAGGAACACAAGATACAGCGGCTCGGGAGTAATACAGATACGCTGGTAAATTTTAGGTTGATATCTGCAACCAATGACGATCTCGCCCACCTAGTAGAGACAGGTCTCTTTCGTAAAGACCTTTTCTACCGCCTAAATGTCATTCCGGTAAAGATCCCGCCCCTCAGGGAGAGAAGAGAAGATATTGCCATCCTTGCAAGGCACTTTTTTGAAAGGGCCAGGCAGAAAGGACGTCGGGATGTAAGGGAGATAGGTCCCAGGGGCATGCAACAGCTCCTGGAATATGACTGGCCTGGAAACGTCAGAGAGCTGGAGAACCTGGTAGAAC
>JALTHG010000094.1 GCA_027004715.1 Deltaproteobacteria bacterium | reverse complement strand
AATCCAATAAGGGCTTGATCATATATGCAAGGCACGTGGTTGTACATGAGGCAGCAGAGATGATATTATGTTGTTGAGGGGAATAGTGATCATCGTTGATACCTACCACAAGGGTCACGGCATCTTCCGGTACGGACACCCCCTTGGCTTTTATCTTGAACGGGGCAGACAGGATCACCTTTCCCGCACCTGCATACAGGTGCCCTCTGCATGCCCCCCTTGGAGAATCTATATCTGCCGTAGGATCATTGAAGGCACCCGTGGTATCCACCACGAGACGGACTCTGTTTTCCTGCCACTTTATGTCCTTGGGATTCCGTGATTCCCTGAGTATCCTGACAGGCATGCCATTGACCGTCATGGAACCATCTCTTTCGTTGAGATTTTCTATGACACGTCCTCCTTTATAACCATGAAGATATGATACCAGGCGGCCATAGGTGGAATCCTTTTCAATGTAGGCTGCAATGTCCGCAAGCCCGCGCCCGACCTCTCTTCCCGTGTTAACCACGATTTCAGAAAAATACCTTGCAGCGGATTGATGCCAAAGCAATAGCTTACCTATGCGGCCAAGGCCGTTTATTCCTAACTTCATGTTCCTCCTCCATTATCTCATTCGGTCAATCCCTCAGTTTAACATTTACCAAATGATAACTGGCGAGGAGTTGGGCAATGGCAAGCGGGGTACTAATCTTTTCTTTTTTTCTTTCATGGTATTTACCTATTATCTTTTCTGGCATAGCAACGCCAGGGAGATAATCCCATATGAGTTTCATTACCCGTCTTCCTATCTCTCTTGGTATATTTCCTGTTATCTCGATGAAATCTACGGGTAATCCCTCGTCCCTTCTGAGGGTAGCGGAGAGGCAACACTGTTCATTTATCAATCCTGAATCGATGAAGCGCGAAAAATCAGGGTGCCTTATGGTTGGACGGAGGATGAGTTCCACATTCAGCTTTGTTCCTGTTTCATTCTCAAGACCCTTCGGACGGTAAAATGAGACCACTATGTCTGCAAAGGCCCTTTGAGGCCGTATATATCTCCTCGACACATCCTCCCGCCCTTTCAAAGACTCTATCACCTGTTCAGGTGTATATCCCCTTTTCTGGGTATCCCTGGCTATCTTCCAGTCCACCCTTAACCTTTCTTCCGGATCCAGGTATATCTTCACATCAAAGGCGTCTCGCATCCTCCGGGTATAATACCCAAGAAGCCCCTCTATTATCACGAACTCCTTGGGCCTTATGTATTCAGGTGAGTCAAGACTTCCAGTAGAGTGATTGTAGACTGGCTTGAGGATAGACTCACCCCTGCGAAGACAATGAAGATGTTGCTCTATGATATCTACATAGTTGCAATCAGGATGCAGGGCCGATATCCTCTTTCCCTTCCTCTGTATCCTGTCATATTTATGGTAATCATCAATGCATATACTGGTTACCCGATCTGAGCCAAGCACATCCCTAATACCCCGGACAAAGGTTGTCTTACCCGTACCACTATCCCCTACTATTCCTAATATTATGGGACGATTATTTCCCATGACCATTCTCCACACTAATTGAGTTAGACCTGTCATGCGCGTTAAAGACATATCAATATGTATCCGGCATTAAACTTCAGCTGAACGTAACTTCTCAATAAGTGGAGGCTTCTTTTTGGTAACCGATTACAGGGTGCTTCTTTCTTCAACATGCTCTTATCCTTACAGAGCTAACCCCCTCACCCTGCCCTCTCCCCCAGGGGAGAGGGTTTGGGTGAGGGGGAACACTGTATCGCCAGGACTTATTGAGAACTTACAGCTGAACTTGGCAATTACTTGATTTCAGTTAAAATTTTACTTCGGCCCATATCTCCAAGGCCTCTTTGAGCTCTCTACTGTGTTTTGCGATCTGGTCCAGAGATTTGCCTTCCATGACCCCACTGATGGCATCGC
>JALTHG010000093.1 GCA_027004715.1 Deltaproteobacteria bacterium | reverse complement strand
GCAGAGACCATAACTGCATCCTGTAAGGGCTGTGGGATATGTGCTGCTCACTGTCCGGTCCTTGCCATCAGTATGGGTGGGTTTACAGACAATGAGATCATGGCCCAGATCCATGCATTTGCAGGAAGAGAGGAGGCTTAAAGGAGAAGAATATGGCCACAGAGGACTTTAATCCGCGCATATTGGGGTTCCTGTGTCACTGGTGTTGTTATAGTGCAGCCGATGCAGCAGGGGTCTCCAGATATCAGTACCCCAGCAATGTACGGGTGATCAGGGTCATGTGCACGGGCAGGATAGACCTTAGATTTATTTTAGAGGCCTTTAAATCTGGTGCTGATGGTGTCTTCACTGGTGGCTGACACCTTGGAGAGTGCCATTACCAGTCTGGTAATTACGAGGCAATGATTATAGCAGAGACCTGCCGTCAGGCACTGAAGGACATGGGGATCAATCCCGATCGCCTGGCCCTTGAATGGGTCTCGGCGGCTGAGGCCCCAAGATTTACAGAACTTATCACGGGCTTTGTATCAAAGATCAAGTCCCTGGGTCCTCTGGGGAGCGGTGATGATGAAGCTGGAAAAGACATAGTTCAAGGATATCTGATGGACGGAGTCAAGGCCGCCTCAGCACGAAAGGTGCGCATTGCTCTAGGTAAATTGGCAAAAGATATGCATAAATCAGGTAACTACGACACCCAGATCATTTCGACAAGAGTGGCCAAGGAGGTCTTGCCTGCCTTTCAACAGGAGAGGGTCTCTCAGCAAAAGAAGGCCAGAGAGGCCAGAGAAGAGGCATATAAGATCCTGGAGGTCCTTCCCAGAAGGTGTGCCAAGCACCTGTCAAATGGGCCATGTGGTGGGTCTGTAGGAGGCAGGTGTGAGGCCGATCCCAAGATGCCTTGCATCTGGCAGAAGATCTATGAGAGATTGATCAGCCTGAAACAGGAACAACTACTCAGAGAGATTATGCCCATGCGTGACTGGAGACTGGCTGATCGTAGCAGACGACACCGTAAAGAGAGGGAGGAGTCAGCGTCGTGATAGTAGGAAGCCATCTGGAACAGGTCTTAACTTCTGGCCAGTTTGCTGTAACTGGAGAGCTTGGACCCCCAAAGAATGGAGATTATGAGATAGTCCACAAGAAGGCCCGGATTCTCAAGGGCAATGTAGATGCGGTCAATATAACTGACTGTCAGACGGCCATAGTGCGGATGTCAAGCCTGACTGCCAGCCTTATTGCACTGTCAGAGGGCGTGGAACCAGTGATGCAGATGACCTGCAGAGACAGGAATCGCATCAGCATACAGTCAGATATACTGGGGGCCTCGGCACTTGGTATCAGGAATCTATTGTGTCTTACTGGAGATCACCAAAAATTCGGGAACCATCCAGAGGCAAAGGGGGTCTTTGACATGGACTCCATGCAGCTCCTGTGTATGGTAAGGGCCATGCGGGATGACAAGAAGTTCCAGTGTGGTGAAGAGATCAAGGGCCATGAGCCCAGGCTCTTTCTGGGTGCAGCGGCAAATCCCTTTGCCGATCCCTTTGAGTTCAGGCCCATAAGACTGGCCAAAAAGGTAGATGCCGGGGCCAGCTTTATACAGACCCAGATCGTCTATAACGTAGAGAAATTTGCCCGTTTCATGGAGATGGTGAGAGATCTGGGTCTCCATGAGAGGGTCTATATCCTTGCAGGAGTGACTCCGCCAAAGTCCCTTGGAATGGCCAAATATATGAAAAAATTTGTACCAGGTCTTGATGTCACAGATGACGTCATAGAGCGCCTGAAGGGCGCAAAGGACGTAAGAGAGGAGGGCATCAATATCTGTGTAGATATAATAAACCAGGTCCGGGAGATACCAGGTATGGCCGGGGTCCATGTGATGGCCATTGGCTGGGAAGAGGCAGTCCCTGAGATAGTGTCCAGGGCTGGTCTACTCCCAAGACCAGAGGCAAAGGACATAGAGCCAGTGCTCAGGGGCCCAGAATCTATAG
>JALTHG010000092.1 GCA_027004715.1 Deltaproteobacteria bacterium | reverse complement strand
GGATGTGCGGCCTCCAGAGGGGGGCTGGCAGGCAGTCCTAAGACCCAACAAGAGAGAGCGCGACAGTCAGGACCTGCATCACATAAAAAAATGGCCAGATCCCAGGCCAGCTCCAGGCCAGCTACTCCACCTATATTGTGGCAACCATCCTTTAAGGTAGGAGATGTACAGATAGAAAAAAATAAGTTGGGCCTTCCCAGACTGAAGGTGGGTGCAGATATAGAATCTCAAAACGGCAAGGTGCCTCTGCAGAAGATTATTAAGGCCTTAGCACGTCTAAAGGGCTTCACTGTCAGCTGGAATCAGGACGTCAATCAAGACGCACCAGTAGATGTAGATATCCATGCAAGTGATGACTTCTGGTCGGCACTAGACAATATCCTCCGTCAACTAGACTACTTCTTTAAGTTCAAAGATAATACCCTCATCATTGGATATAAAGAGACAAAGACCTATCAGATAGCCATGCCAAATATCTCTTACAGACTTACTGCTGCCGTAGGTGGCAATATGCTCGGTGGAGATACCGACACCAAAAATCTTGGAGAGGTAAGCCTTTCTACTGTCAAGAGAACTAATGAGGACTGGAGCAGAGAAAAAAACAGGCGCTATGTCAATCGATATGATCTATGGAAGGAATTCAGACAAAATCTCGATCAAATCCTAGAAATATGGAAAATGGAGAACGCCCAACGGAGGACCTTGACCTCTGTCACACAGGCCTCTCGAGAATATCAAGAGAGAGGAAGTGCTAAAACCAAAGAGACAAAAAGGCCTGCTGTAGAGTCCTCTGGATGGGTGGGTATAGGAGGGGGTTCCTACACTATTGATGAATCGTTGGGTATCGTGACAGTCAATGCATCTCCCTCACTTCAAAGACGTGTAGCACGCTATATCAATATCTTTAAATCATCACTATATCGCCAGGTCTCTATCCAGATACACATCCTTGAGGTGCAACTCTCTAAGGGGTCATCAAAAGGGATTGATTGGTCAAAGGTATTAAAAGATGCTGCAAGGGACTCTAGCCTGATTAGTGGCCAAATTGGGTATGGTAAAAATGGGATCGTATATCAGGCAAAGTCTCCTGAGGCCACGGCAATACGTAAAGGACTGCATCTAATTGGGAAGATCAGTCTTGCCCCAACAAGCTTCAAACTACTGATAAATGCACTAGAGGAACAGGGAACAGTACATACTCTATCAGAGCCCCGCATAACTCTGCTAAATGGCTCTCCTGGCCTCCTTACAGTTGGCGAATCTGTCCGCTATATCCGCGAAGTAACCAAAGACGTGAGTCAAGGGACAGGAACTACAGGGAGCACAATAACCTATACAGCTCAGACAGATGATATCCTCTCTGGTCTAGCGTTCTCTGTTGTATGTAATATCCTTGGGAATAATGACCTGGTCTTGTATTTAACCCCTGTAACTTCAGAACTCAAAAGACCTATTGAATACAGGACCTTTGGACCAAACAAAGAGTTAGAGGTCGGTCTACCTGATGTAAAGCTCAGACAGATGTCAACTATGGCAAAGGTCAGGAATAACGAATTCCTGATCCTGGGTGGATTGATCGATGAAACCAGCTCTAATAACAGTTCAAATGTACCATTACTTGGAAGAATCCCTTTACTTAAATGGGTCTTTAGCAATGAAATCAGGTCAAAAAACAGGCGAGAATTAGTTATAATTCTTCAGCCACACATTCTCCCAAATAGTATATAATCTGTATGGCCTCCACAGTCCTCCACGTCTCTGGAGACAAACTCTTGGTGGAGATGGAGGGACTTGAACCCTCGGCCTCCACGTTGCGAACGTGGCGCTCTCCCAACTGAGCTACACCCCCTATAATCCCAGATTATGCGCTTCAAATGCCGAACAAGATGATTCCTTTTATAATTTCAGTAGATTATCGTTAATATAATGCCAAAAAATATTCACCTAAATAGTGACAGTTCCCAACAGCAGAGACGTTCGGCATTTGAAGCCACAAGGGGCT
>JALTHG010000091.1:0-12500 GCA_027004715.1 Deltaproteobacteria bacterium | reverse complement strand
CTCACTAAATGGCCCATAAAAATCTCTTAGCACCTCTACCCAAGAGCTTGAACCATTCTCTATTCCATCCAGTCTCTTTTCCATAGCTGCAGTAAATTTTGAGTCCAGGATCCCTGGAAAGTGTGCAACCAGTAGGTCTGTAACTACAAAACCCAGTTCAGACGGGACAAAATGCCGCTGCTCTAAGTGGACGTATTCTCTATCTTGGATATTAGAAAGTATAGTGGCATATGTACTGGGTCTACCTATGCCTTTCTCCTCCAGGGTCTTTATAAGGCTTGCCTCAGTATACCTGGGAGGTGGCTGGGTAAAATACTGTCTTGGCTCAAGCCCCAGGAGTTTTAGGGGATCGCCCTTAGCCAGGACCGGAAGCTCTGTCTTATCTGAATCTCTCTTCTCTTTATCCTGAGACTCATCTTTTGTCTCTGAATATAGAATGCTAAACCCAGGGAAACGAATTACTGTACCGGTAACTCTGAGCGTATATAAAGCTGCCTCTATGTCCACTGAGGTCTGATCCAGTATTGCAGGGCTCATCTGAGACGCAATAAATCGCTTCCAGATGAGCTCATATAATGCCAGGCTGGCCTTATCCAGATATGGCGCAACCTCTTTAGGTGTCCTTGCAACAGATGTAGGCCTGATGGCCTCATGGGCGTCCTGGACCAGTCTGCCCTGTCTATAGACAGGGGCCTTTTGGGGTATAAATTCCCCTCCGAATTCTTTCTCTATAAAGGCCCTGGCCCCTCTGACTGCCTCACTGGCTACCCTGGTAGAGTCTGTCCTCATATAGGTTATAAGACCAACTGGTCCCTCATCTCCTATATCAATGCCCTCATATAGTCTCTGGGCCAGCATCATGGTCTTTCGGGCAGAAAATCTCAATTTCCTGGCGGCCTCCTGCTGGAGCGTACTGGTGATAAATGGCGGGGCAGGGAACCTCTTCCTCTCTTTGGTCTCTACTTTTGTGACCTTGAAACTGGCCGGCTTTAGGTCTTCAACTACCCTTTTTGCCTTATTCTCGTCAGGGATTTTGAGCTTTTTGCCCTTAAAGGCGATTACCTTTGCCTTAAAAGGAGGGGGATTAGGGCCTTCCAGATCGGCACTGACTATCCAGTACTCTTCGGGCACAAAGGCCTGGATCTCTCTCTCTCTGTCACAGATTATGCGCACTGCAACTGACTGGACACGCCCTGCTGACAGACCCCTCTTTACCTTGTCCCAGAGTAGGGGAGATATCTTATATCCAACCAGTCTGTCCAGAATCCGCCTTGCCTGCTGAGACTCATATCTATTTCTGTTTAGTTCTCCTGGAGACTGTATGGCCTTCTTTATTGCCTGCTCGGTCAGCTCATAAAACATCAAACGATGAAAGCGCTGTGCCTTTTTCCTCTTATTGCGGAGTTCCTCTGCTATATGCCAGGCTATGGCCTCTCCCTCACGGTCTGGGTCAGGGGCAAGATATATATCCTCTACTTTTGATACCGCAGACTTAAGTTCTCTGATTATCTTCCCCTTACCAGGGATTACTTCATACTCAGGGGCAAAATCATTATCCACATCTACCCCCAGACGCTTCCTGGGCAGGTCTTTTATATGACCTACCGATGCCCTGATATCAAAGTCTTTGCCCAGATAACGCCTGAGTGTCCGGACCTTGGTCGGAGACTCTACAATTATCAAACCCTTTTTCATGGGAGTATTCTCACTTGAGTTGATATATTTGACCCGGAAGGGCCTGAACCAGATCTTTTAGCTCCATCTGGACCAAAAGTCCACTGACTTTGTTTATAGGATAGCCACATCTATAGGCGATCTCATCTATATGTTGTGGATATGGCTCAAGTTTTTCAAGAATTTTCTGTTCTTCAGGAGAAAGCTGGCTCTCTTTCTTGGGAATAGACGGCCTTATCTCTGTAATCCTGTGTATCCCTGTAGCCAGTCCATCAATTATATCTGAGACACTGTCTACCAGTTGTGCCCCCTGTTTGATAAGCCAGTGGCTACCTCTGCTCCTATATGAATATATACTCCCTGGAACGGCCATTAAATCCCGTCCCTGTTCCAGGGCACAGGAGGCAGTAATCAGGGAACCACTCTTCATACTGGCCTCCACTACTACAACTCCCTGGGAGAGGCCGCTGATGATCCTGTTACGTATGGGAAAATTCTGTGGCTCTGGAGGTGTACCTGGAAGGAACTCCGTGATCACTGCCCCATGTTCTGCTATACGATGAAAAAGTCCTATGTTTTGCCTTGGATAGGGCCTATCTATTCCACAACCCATAACTGCTATTGTGGTACCTCCAGAGCTCACGGCTGCCTCATGAGAGGCGCTATCGATCCCAATTGCCATACCAGAGATGACTGTATAGCCCTGCTGTACAAGGCCAGATGAAAGCTCTCTGGCTACACTAATGCCATAGGAACTGGCCATCCTGGAACCAACAATGGCCACAGACCTGTCTTTTAGACAGGTAGGATCTCCAATCCCATATATTAATGGAGGTGGATTCGTTATCTCACTCAGGAGCGGGGGATAATCCTTATCCATAAAGGTTATGGCCCAGGCCCCTATCTCATCAATAAGATTTATGACCCGTCTAACTGCCTGTTCATCAGGGCCTCTTGCCAGTGCCTCTTGCACCCTGGGACTCAACTTTGATATCCTCAAAAATTCATTTGGTCTGGCCTTCCATACACCTTCGGCCGAACCAAAATGTCTTATCAATCGTTCCAGAGTTACTCTCCCAATACCAGGTACCATCTGGAGTGCAATCCAGGCAGCAAGTCCTCCAGGTTTCATAAGAGTCTCTCCATCATCCTGCCCAAAGATCTCTAAGTTTTATCCTAAAATAGCTCAAGGTCCAAGATAAAAGACTAGATATATGATCTCTTGCCTATCCCTTTGAGCTTTTGACTTTGAGCCAACTTTCATGCTCAGGGGTGCAAAGCACTACCTGGCATGGAGGCTATATAGACTCTTCGGCACCCTATACAAAGACAAAAAGAGTTTTCATCATTTTTGGTAACCGATCCCTACACTCTCCCCAGTGCCTCTGGCCATTACATCTCGCTCCTGTCAAAATGTTTTAGAACCAACGTCTCCCCTTTCGTCCCCAAGGCACTGGCTTTTTCGGTCAGTGTTCACCTGATCTCCTCAAACTGCTCCAGACGGAGCTGACGTCTGATGGCCTCGCGTACAATTGTGCTTCTGTTTTTGCCGGATCGTTGACTGGCTTTAGTTATCAGGGATCCAGTTCCTTGTCCAAAGTTGCCAGGACTTATTGAGAAGTTATGGTTCTCTCCAGAAAATGACCAGTTGACATTTCCTGTGAATTTGAATCTCTTATAATCTATATAGAGGAACCCAGAGAGGTCTTAATATGAGAATCCTTGTAGTTGAAGACGACAGAAAGATTGCCTCTTTCATTGTCAAGGGCCTTCAACAGGCAGGCTTTGCAGTAGATCATACTGAAAATGGTGAAGATGGCCTGGACCTTGTGCTCACAGTGCCCTATGATGCAGCAGTTGTAGATATTATGTTGCCCAAGATGGATGGCCTGAGCCTGATTGCAGAGATGAGGAAGCAAAAAATCGATACCCCTGTCATTATCTTGAGTGCCAAACGCTCGTTAAAAGACAGGATTAAGGGGCTTGAGACAGGAAGCGATGACTATCTTGTCAAGCCCTTTGCCTTCTCAGAGCTATTGGCCCGTGTACAGGCCCTTATACGCCGATCCACCAGTCCCCACGAGTCTACCAGGCTCGCATTTGAGGACCTCATAATGGACCTTGTAAGACGCAAGGTCACTAGATCCGGGACAGAGATTGAGCTCCAGCCCAAGGAATTTTCCCTATTGGAATACCTGATGCGCAATAAGGAGAGGGTGGTCTCCAAGACCATGATCCTGGAGCATGTATGGGACTATAACTTTGACCCCCAGACAAACGTGGTGGATGTATTGATCTGCAGGCTGAGAAACAAGATCGATAGGGCCTTTGACAAAAAGCTGATCCATACCATCCGGGGCGTGGGATATGTCCTTAAGGTATCTTAATAGATTTACCAAGACCACGGCCTTTCGCCTGATTCTCTGGTATTCCTCTATATTTATATCGAGCTCTATATTGCTCTTTCTGCTGGCCTACTTTCTTGTCTCATTGACAATAAAGGACCAGGATCGAAAGATGATCCAGTTGAAAAGCAATGAATATGCATTGATGGAACAGGCAGAAGGGATAGATGCCCTCTCTAGAGAGATCCGGCAGGAATGCCATGGCAATAGACTGGCAGATATCTTTGTCCGCCTTGCAGATCCCCAAAACCATACCCTGATTCTCACTGTCCCTCGCAGATTCAGAGATACAGACTTCAAGGTACTGGATAACAGAGATATCCTGGCCGATAATTGGCTGTCTCTGCAGAACAAAAAAGGCAGGGACAGTATTGAAATTATGACCAGACGTCTCAGCGATGGCTATCTGCTCCAGGTGGGAAAGGGTTCAGATGAGAGGGAAGACCTCCTGGAACGTTTTAGGGGCATCTTTGGCCTGATCATGATTCCCGTAGTACTGATTGGGCTTGCAACAGGTGCCTTTATGTCATTCAGGTCACTCAATCCCATCCGGGACCTCATACATACTGTCCGTGAGATAGACATAGGAAAGATGGATGCCCGTGTGCCCTCCAGCCATACGGGTGATGAGCTAGATGAACTGATCCAGCTCTTTAACAATATGCTGGAAAAGATCAAGACACTTATAGGCAGGATGCAGGAGGCCCTGGACAGTGTAGCACATGACCTGAGGACCCCTGTGACCCGAATCAAGACCGCCATTGAGATGACCCTCCAGTCAGATAGCGACGCAAAGGCCCTCCGGGAGACCCTCATGGACTGTGCAGAGGAATCAGAACATATAATGACCATGCTGACTACCCTCATGGACATCTCAGAGGCAGAGTCCGGGGCAATGAGACTCAATATTGAGGAAGTCGATATAGCAGCGCTCATCAAGGGAATAGTAGAGGTCTACCAATATGTGGCAGAGGAAAGACATATAGAGATATCCGTTCTGGTCCCTGAAGGCCTGAAGGCCTATGTAGACAGTAGCCGTACCAGGCAGGTTATTGCCAACCTCCTGGACAATGCTATCAAGTACGGCAGAGATGGCGGTATGGTAGAGATAAAGGCAGGCATCAAAGACAAGGAACTTGTCATATCTGTGGAGGACAATGGAGAAGGGATTGCCGCTGGAGACCTTCCCAGGATCTTTGATCGGCTCTATCGCGCAGATAAGAGTCGTTCAAGGCATGGCCTGGGGCTCGGCCTGAGCCTTGTCCAGGCCGTTGTCCATGCCCACAAGGGACACTGTGAAGTCCAGAGTACCCCAGGCAAGGGATCTCGATTTACATTATTCCTGCCGCAGATTGAGACATTTTAGAGTTATTTGATTATCCTGGACTGCAGCGGATACACCAGACGATTCCGTCGGTAGACAAGTCTGTCTCATAACGGATATGCAGTTCTATTTTTATAGATCTTGTCAAGGCAGTTACCTTATGTTAATCATCATCTATCTCTGGCGGCGTAGCCAAGTGGCTAAGGCGACGGTCTGCAAAACCGTTATTCCCCGGTTCAAGTCCGGGCGCCGCCTCCAGAATTTTAATGGGATTGCAGGCCACCAGGTAGCAATCCTCTTTGCTAGAGATATCCTGGATAGGTAGGTCTCATTATGGCACTAATGGATATAAATGTCGCTCCCCTTGGGACTGGTTCGCCCAGTGTTGGGGGATTTATAGTAGAGATGCAGAGGCTGTTGGCAAAACAGGGTCTTCCCTATGAACTCACGGACATGGGGACCACAATTGAGGGGGATATTGATCAGCTCCTTGCAGTAGCAAAGGCCTTACATGAAAGTCCTTTTTTGATGGGGGCAAAGAGGGTATACACAGTCATAAAGATAGATGATCGTCGTGACAAAGAGACCCATTTGAGACAGAAAGTCGAGTCTGTCAAAGAGAGGCTCCAGTGAGGCTGCTCCTTGCCACTCACAACCCGGGTAAGATAAGGGAAATGCGGGCACTTCTCTCTGACCTCGACATAGAGGTCATGTCTCTGGATGAGATAAAAGATGTACCCTGTGTGCTGGAAGATGGCAAGACCTTTATGGAGAATGCCCTCAAAAAGGCCAGGGCTATCAGTAAGGCTACTGGTATGATGACCCTTGCTGATGATTCAGGCCTTGAGGTAGATGCCCTCAATAAGGCCCCTGGTGTCTACTCTGCACGCTACTCAGGAGAGAATGCCACTGATGCCTCAAACAATGAGAGGCTCCTGGCCGATCTTGAAGGTGTATCTCAGGAAAAGAGGACTGCCCGTTTTAGGAGTGTAGTAGTGGTCTATCACCCATCTGGACAGTGGATCGCTACGGAAGGCAGATGTGAGGGCAGGATTACCATGGCCCCTGTAGGAGATCAGGGTTTTGGTTATGACCCTGTATTCTATCTCCCTGGACTCCATCGTACCATGGCCCAGCTTAGCCAGGAGGAAAAGAATAGACTGAGTCACAGGGGAAAGGCCCTTGCAAAATTAAAGATAGAGCTGGTGCCTTTCCTGCAGAAGGTCTTAGAGAAAGAGGGGGGCAGAGATGAAACTTGAGGTATATGTCAAGGAAGAGTGCCTGCGTCAGGCAGTTGAGATAACTAAGACATATGCACAGTCAGGAGAGAACAAACACGGTCCAATAACAGTGCTCCTGGACCATGTCTATAAAAAGCTCCTTGAACTCCGGACAGATACAGACAACTTTGAGGACGATTAAAGGGTTTCAGGGGCATTGATACACAAAGTCAGGCACTTTGCCCACTAATTCGCATCAAAACCCTCCAAAAGGCCTGCTGCCTGGAGGGGAATGTAGGGGACAGCCAATTAATGTTACATGGTCATGGTGGAGATATCTATTCTCTGGCAAGAGAACTCAGGAAAGCGCCAGATACTATCCTTGATTTCAGTAGCAATGTCAGCCCATTACCCCCACCTCAGGGACTTAAGGAGCTATTGATATCTCGGCTGGACGAGATCCGTTGCCTGCCAGAGGTAGACAGTCTTGGACTTCGAAGGGCCCTAGCGAGGAAATTTGGGCTGTCCCCAGCATGCTTCCTTATAGGGGCAGGTACTACTGACTGGATCTTTGCCCTTCCCAGGATACTGAGACCTGACAGAGTCTTGATTCCTCTGCCTACCTATTCGGACTATGCTGATGCAACAAGATTGGCATCTTGCCCAATAGGGGAACTCGGCCCCTGGCCCCATGCAGAATCAGAGGCCAATACAGAGATACTTGCGGCCATCTCCAGGTCTGCACATGACCATGTCCTTATATATCTCTGCAATCCAAATAATCCTACAGGACGCTTTATTCCTACAAAGGAATTGCAGGAGGCCATCTCTCACACCAGGGAGGCCATATGGGTAGTAGATGAGTCCTATGCGCCATTTGTGGCCCCTGACAGAGAGAGCTCTCTGATCTCCAGAGGCCTTCCTGAAAATCTGGTGGTGCTCCGTTCCTTCTCAAAGATCTATGGGATACCAGGACTCAGACTGGGATATGCAGTGGCCAGGGCTGAATTGATTGAGGCACTGGCCTCAGGGGCCAGACCATGGGCAGTGACTCGCCTTGCACAGATAGCAGGTGAATATCTCGTCGATCAGACAGAATACCAGGAAGAGGTGCGTAGCTACTGCAGGAAGGAAAGGAGGCGTCTCCTGTCCATGCTTGCTGGGCTTCCTCTATTGAGGCCTGTGGAGGCAGTTACACACTTCATACTCTTCCAGGTCTTATCACCATGGACAGCTGCTTATCTTACTGAAAGTCTCAGGAAGAATGGGGTCCTCATCAGGGACTGTACAAACTTTGTGGGACTTGAAGGCGAATATATCAGGATCAGTCTCAAGTCTGAGGCAGAAAACGATTCCCTTGTAAGACTCTTGAGAGAGTTAGATAGGGATAATGGACCAGGACCAATTTAGCCTGAGATCTATCCTTGAGGCCATATTATTGGTGGCAGATTCTCCTATAAGCCTGGAGAGGTTCTCCAGGCTCCTGCCAGAATTCGATAGGGCCATCATAAATGCCACCTTGAAGGAGATCCAGGAGGAGTATGACAGAGATAAAAGGGGCTTTGTGCTGAGAGAAGTGGCAGGTGGATTTCACCTCCAGACCCGCAGGGATCTAAAGACCTGGGTCATCAGGTTCAAGAGATCGAATCCAGTGAGGCTCAGCAGGGCGGCCCTTGAGACTCTTGCCATAGTGGCATATAGGCAGCCAGTTACAAGGGCAGAGATAGAGAACATCAGGGGGGTAGACACCACAGGTACCCTACATTTTCTACTGGATAGAAAGATCATAAGGATTGCAGGCAGAAAAGAGGTAGCAGGCCGACCGCTGCTCTATAGGACTACCAGACACTTTCTAGAGATATTTGGGCTGAGAGACCTGTCAGACCTGCCCTCTTTTACAGAGTTAGAGGATCAAGAGGGTCTCCATCTGTCTGAGTAGACGACAGTCAGACATATAATCAGACATATAAGTCCTCTTTTCTGGCTTGACTCGTGTATTATACTGTCTTTATAGTGAACTAATTCAATGCTTATTTTTGGGCGTGAAGATAGCTAAAAGGTCTGACAGAAGAGGAGGACCATCATGTGTCAGTCTACTGTCTATCTGAGAGAGGCCAATGAGGAGAAAGAGATATTGCGTGATGCCATCCTGGTAGAGTCCTGTCCTGAGGGGGTAAGGGTACAGGGATTCTTTGATCCTCCTAAGACCATCCCTGCCAGCATCGTCTCTATCGACCTCTTAGAACACAGGATCATACTTAGACCCCTAAATGGAGATAGGAGAGATGGCTCAGAAGAGATAACCGATGAGATATATAAGCACCCGCGGGAAAATAGATCCAATAGGCTTTAAAGAGGCAGTAATGATGGGCCTTGCTCTGGATGGTGGTCTGCTGTTGCCAGATCCCATCCCGTCTGTGGACTCCTTTACCCTGAGGAGGTGGAAAGACCTCAGCTATCCAGGACTTGCACTGGAGGTCATGAGACTCTTTATTAATGATATCTCAGACTCGGTCTTCAAGACACTTATCCAGGATGCCTATAGCTCTTTTGATACCCCCGAAGTCACTCCCATTGTCAGGTCAGGGGACTACTACATCCTGGAACTCTTTCATGGTCCTACCCTGGCCTTTAAAGATATTGCCTTGCAGCTTCTGGGAGAGCTCTTTTCCTATCTCCTGAAGGAAAAGCACAGCAAGATGAATATCCTTGGTGCCACCTCTGGAGATACCGGGAGCGCTGCTATATACGGGGTCAAGGGAAAGGAAAATATAAATATCTTTATACTCTATCCAGAAGGCAGGGTAAGCGAGGTGCAGGCCCTCCAGATGACCACGGTCCCAGAAGAGAATGTCTTTAACATAGCTGTACAGGGTACCTTTGATGACTGCCAGGCCATAGTCAAGGCCATATTTAATCAGCTTGAATTCAAGAGGCAGTATCACTTGGGTTCTGTCAATTCTATAAATTGGGCCAGGGTCCTTGCACAGATCGTATACTATGTCTATGCGGTCCTGAGGCTTAAGGGAGACGCAGGAGATGGGCCAATCAACTTCTCTGTGCCAACAGGGAATTTTGGGGACATCTTTGCAGGGTATATAGCAGGGAAACTGATTCAAGGCAATATAGGCAGGTTGATCCTTGCCACCAATGAGAACGATATATTGACCCAATTTGTCCTGCAGGGCCGTTATGCCAGGAGCCAGGTCATTCCTACTATAAGTCCCTCTATGGATATCCAGGTAGCCAGTAACTTTGAGCGCTATCTCTATTATCTATACAATCAGGACCCCGAGCGAGTCAGAGAGGCCATGTCCTCTTTTGCAGAGGAGGGAGAGATCCAGTTCAGTCAGGAAGAGCAGGCCCAGGCAAGGAGAGATTTTGCCTCTGTATCTATAGACCAAGCTATAACTATCAGTACTATCAGAGAGATATATAGAGAGACAGGATATGTCTTAGACCCACACAGTGCAGTGGGAGTAGCTGCAGCAGAGATGCTGAGACATGATCTGCCAGAGGGACCCATTGTCTGTCTGGCTACTGCACACCCTGCCAAGTTTCCAGAGGCAGTATCCAGGGCCATAGGCAGGGAGCCAGAGAGGCCAGAGCGCCTCAGGGGAATAGAAGACAGGCCGAGTAGATACAAGGTCTTACCCGCAGACATAGATGCAATAAAGGGATACATTGTAAGGCATGCCATCTGAGAAACTACCGGCCAGTACAGTAGTAATAGGAAGGAGATGAACGAGACTTAGCCTGCTAGAGGCCTTCCTTTCTTAACTTCTGGGCCAGCATCCTCTGTCTTAGAGTGAGCCTTTCTGGCACATCAATCAGTATTCGAATATACTGATCTCCCCTGCCACCAAAGGCAGTAGGAAGTCCCTTACCCCTCAGACGTAGTTTCCGTCCGCACCGTGTACCTTCAGGGACCTTAAGCCTCACTGTCTTACCTTCTACTGTGGGTACCTCTATCTCTGTACCAAGGCAGGCATCTGAGAATCGGATCACCCTGTCTATCTCTACATCTGAGCCATCTACTCTGAATCTGGGATCTAGTTTGAGGCGAACCAATAGATAGAGGTCACCCCTGCCACCAGGCCCAGGTTCTCCCTTACCTGCTATACGGATTTTCTTCCCTGGGCCTATACCTTTGGGTATACGTACAGAGATCCGCTCAGGTCTTCCAGAGGTCTGGATAGATATTATCTTCTGTGAACCATTAACGGCCTCTTCTGGAGAGAGTGGCAGTTCTAAGACTACATCTTGTCCCCTTGCCCCTGCATATTGAAAACCACCTGTGCCTGAAGTACCAGGACCTATGTCCCTGTTGCCAAAGATCTGTCCAAAGATATCGTCAAAAGAGACCTTGGCACCACCTCTTCCACCAAAAAAGATCCCCCCAGCACTACCAAGATCCTGAAAAATACTGCTGATATCGAAATTTCGGAAGATATCCTCTTGTGTAAACCTGCGGTGAAATTCTGTAGATCCAAATGTGTCGTATTGGCGGCGCTTTTCAGGATCACTCAAGACTGCATAGGCCTCATTGATCTCCTTGAAGCGTTCTTCTGCAACCTTATCTCCTCTATTTTTATCTGGATGGTACTTGAGTGCCAGTCTGCGGAATGCCTTCTTGATCTCTTCTGGAGAGGCATCCTTTGAAACGCCAAGTATTTTGTAGTAATTCTTTTGTGTCATATCTTATCCTATTGAGTTGCCAGAGACCTGATGACTACCCAATTGCAGACTATATGGAGTCCTCTATCACTCTCTATTAGATATAATCAATCTGAGGAGTCTTGGGACTGTAACTAAAAGTGTAACTGCTCACGGGATTACAAAGAGTATTTTACACAACCTGCTGAGCTATAACCCTTATAAGGTAGTGTAAATGCAAGGCATATCTCAAGTGCCTGATAACTCTGGTGCCCTGTGAAGATCTGCTCAAGAATCAATCTAATAATTACTGAGACAAAGTCAAGAAATGCCTTATAGCCAAAATAATATCAGACCTCTCCATGCGGCCATATTTTCTCCCTCCAGCCCACCTGATCCCAGGAAACTGGCTCTGGGTCTCCAGATAATCAGAGAAGAGATGCCCTATATCGAGGTCAGAGAAGAGGCACTCCCTGACCAGCAAGAGGAAGAGGCCCCCCTTCCCTTCCTTGCCAGGCAAGACCAGGCCCAGGCCAGGGAATTTACCCGTCTGATCTCAGATCCATCTCTGGACATAATCTGGTGTATAAGGGGGGGATATGGCTCTCTGCGGTGGCTGGGCATGGTGCCATGGAACCAAATCAGAGGCAGTGTCCCACTGGCTATTGGTTTTAGTGATGTGACCTTTCTCCATTCTGCCCTCTCACGTGTAGGCCTGGTCTCGATACATGGCCCCCTGCTCTCCAGCCTTCCGAACACCTCAGAATCTGCGAGAAAGGCCCTATGGAGGTGCCTCAATTATAATGAATTTCCGTGTCTGCCTGGTGTCCCATTCATTCCTGGCAAGGCAGTGGGTCCTGTTATTGGGGGGAATCTAACGTGCATTATCCACCTCATGGCCACAGACTATGAACCCCTGTGGGACGGAGCAGTCCTCCTCATCGAAGACCAGAATGAGGCACACTACCGCCTGGATAGGATGCTGACGCAGCTTCTGGCTGCAGGAAGGCTCTCCAGACTGGCTGGGATTGCAGTAGGATACCTCTTGGGACCTGAGAGATCAGACAGTCTGTTGAGGAGGATCCTGAGAGACCGGCTCTGTTCTCTCAGGATCCCTGTAGTCATTGATATCCCTGTAGGCCACGGCCCGCAGAATTATCCTGTCCTGATAGGCGGAGATTATATCTTGGATGGAGATGCAGGTATCTTAAGGCCTGTGAA
>JALTHG010000090.1 GCA_027004715.1 Deltaproteobacteria bacterium | reverse complement strand
AAGGGTACCCAGGCCGGTTTTATCACAAAAAAATTTGGCATTCCACAGATCTCCACTGGTGACATGTTAAGGGCCGCTGTAAAGGCCGGGACGTCTCTGGGACTGGAGGCCAAGAAGTATATGGATGCAGGTGGACTCGTCCCTGATGATGTCATAATTGGCTTGGTGAAGGAACGAATAAAGGAACCAGATTGTGAAAAGGGCTTTCTCTTTGACGGCTTCCCCCGTACAATTCCCCAGGCAGAGGCAATGAAGGATGCCGGAGTCAAGATTGACTATGTAGTAGAGATATCGGTCCCGGATGAAGAGATTGTCAAGAGGATGAGCGGTCGCCGCTGTCACCTGCCTTCAGGACGGACATATCATATTATTTTTAATCCCCCGAAGGTTGAGGGAAAAGACGATGTAACAGGAGAGCCTCTTGTCCAGAGGGATGACGACAAGGAAGAGACTGTACGTAAACGCCTTGAGGTATACCATGCACAGACTGAACCCCTGGTAGACTTCTATAAGAAGTGGGAAGAGTCTGGAGACTCAAATGCCCCTAAGTATCTAAAGATAGATGGTGTTGGCTCTGTCAATGAGATCACCGAGCAGATCTTTAAGGGCCTTGGGGCTGGTTAAGAAGTTCCTTCTCACCCATACCCTCTCCCCTTTAAGGGAGAGGGTAACTGTTCACATTCCCCTCCTGGCCAGCGGCCTCTTGACAGGAAGGCCGCTGGCCAGGGAAGGGTAGGGGTTCAGGTGGCCTCCCACCAGGTCAGGAGTCCGAGTTCAAACTTGTGGCTGAGTTCATTTTTAAAAGGATAACACCGGATAGTAAAACCTATTCTTCCACTTGACAGGCAGAGGATCGTCCCTTCAAAGACAAATTTTCCTTCATGTTGTTCCCCTGTGGGAAGGAGTGGCAGGGGATAACCCTCAGGGACCTCTCCCTTGTCGTCCAGACGGCCGATGTATGCCTCGACTCGCACCTCCTCTGGGGCCAGTCCAGCGAGGTCTATTGTGCTCCTGATTGGCAGGCGGTCTCCCACCTTCGGAGACCCATTAAGTGGGACCTGGACGTCCAATATCTTGACTCCATGCCATGCCTCTGATGTCTTTTGTTTCCACTGAGACAGCTTTTTTGCCTCTTTCCAGCCATCTTTTGCTAATAGATGCCATTTGGCAATACCTGGCAGATAGAATTTGTTGGCATATTCTTCCACCATACGGTTTGTATTGAAAAAAGGACATATAGTCTTGATAGAATTCTTCATTACCTCTACCCATCCAGAGGGGACATTGTGGGCAGATCTATTGTAATATAAAGGTATTACAGTATTTTCCAGTAATTCGTAGAGAAGTTGACTCTCTATATCGTCCTGGTATTCACGATCCTTGTATTCTTCTCCTGCACCTATGGCCCAGCCATTGTTTCCCTTGTAACCCTCACACCACCACCCATCGAGGATACTGAGGTTGATCCCGCCGTTGGCAGTGACCTTCATGCCACTGGTTCCACTGGCCTCCATGGGACGTAGAGGGGTATTGAGCCAGACATCTACTCCCTGAACCAGATACCTGGCCACTTCTATATCGTAGTTCTCTATAAAGACTATATGCTTTCGGAACTCGGGCTTGTTGGCCATCTGCACAACCTTATGGATGAGTTCCTTGCCATATTTATCTTTGGGATGGGCCTTGCCACTAAAGATAAACTGTACAGGACGGTCTTCCTGACTTATCATCTTCCTGAGTCTCTCTGGATTTCGGAAGAGTAGGGTGGAGCGCTTGTAGGCCGCAAAGCGCCTGGCAAAGCCTATAGTGAGGGCCTCAGAGTCCAAGACTTCATCGGCCTGTTTTAACTCATAACTTGCGACACCTTTTGCCTTGAGCTGTCTCTTGAGTCTTGCCCTGGCAAATGATATAAGCCTCTCTCTGAGTCTCTCTTTACTCCTCCAGAGCTCAAAATCTGGAATCAGATCAACTCTCTTCCATATATCGTGATTGGCAGGGTTATCGATCCATCTCGATCCTAGATAGCGCTCATAGAGACGAGACATCTCATTTGAGAGCCAACTGAGTATATGCACACCATTGTCTACATGTGTTATTGGGACTTCATGTTTTGGGATCTGGGGCCATATGCCACTCCACATCTCTCGTGTGACTTTTTCGTGTAGCTTGCTCACACCATTGGTCTGGGAGGCCATCTTGATAGCCAGTACTGCCATACAGAAATCTTCGGTCTGATTATAGGGATGAATCCTTCCGAGACCCAACAAGGCATTGATCCCAATCCCTATCTGTTCTGCACGCCTTTCAAAGTATCTGCGGATCATTTCTGGTGGGAAGTGGTCTATGCCAGCAGGAACAGGTGTATGTGTAGTGAATACACTTGTGGCCCGCACGACCTCAAGGGCCTCGGGGTAAGACAGACCTTCTGTAGCCATTATCTGGATCAGACGTTCCAGGGCCATAAAGGCCGAGTGACCTTCATTCATGTGGCATACTGAATAACACAGGCCAAGGGCCTTGAGGGCCCTTATTCCCCCTATCCCCAGCACTATTTCCTGCTGAAGTCTGGTCTCAAGACTACCTCCATAGAGATAGGAAGTAATCTGTCTATCTGGTTGAGAATTTAGGGGTACATCTGTATCCAGCATGTAGATCTTGATTCGGCCTACATTCAGAGACCAGACCCGCACGTAGACCTCTCTATCCTCGATCTCCACTTTGACCATAAGAGGATCCCCATTTTTGTCTCTGACCAGGTCCAGAGGCATGTTGTAAAAGTCATTGGAGGGATAGGTCTCCTGTTGCCATCCATCAGGATTGAGATATTGGTGAAAATATCCATGCTTATAGAGGAGTCCAATTCCTACTACAGGAAGTCCCATATCACTGGCAGACTTCATATGGTCACCAGCAAGGATCCCAAGGCCTCCG
The DNA here is from genome assembly GCA_027004715.1 of Deltaproteobacteria bacterium. Taxonomy (GTDB): domain Bacteria; phylum Desulfobacterota; class Dissulfuribacteria; order Dissulfuribacterales; family UBA3076; genus JALTHG01. Next base: position 42,667 of record JALTHG010000090.1, on the reverse strand, counting down.
GAATATAGGGGAAGGCTCTCATGGAGGCCAAATTCGGCAGAAAAGTAGGCTATTACATCGTGATCTGCCACGTCTTTACTGACCTTTTTTTCATACCAGGTATGAAAGGATAGATATCTTTCCAGTTCCCTCTGGACATTCTCCATCCTGGTAAGAAAGATATCATCTTGCTCAAGCATCTCCAGCCGTGGCTGCTCAATGGTACCCAACATGGCCACCGGGTTGTGTCCACACCTCTCCCAGACCTCCCGATCCATATCCTGAAAGAGGTGGATTGCTTCGGGTGTCCAGGTCCACCAGAGGTTGCGTGCAATAGACATGAGAGGCATCAGGCGTTCTGGCAGATTAGGGACGATCGTGATCTTTTGGATAATGGGCATTGGCATAGACTCCTTATGTCGTGATACTCTGTATAGACAACTCTCCCTCTCTTATATCGACTGAGATCTTTCCACCCCTTGACAGCCCTTGAAAGAGGATAATGTCTGCAACAGGGTCCTTGATCTTTTCCTGTATGAGGCGGGCCAGGGGACGGGCCCCAAACTGCGGGCTATATCCCTCTTTGGCAAGCCAGGACCTGACGCCATGACTGACTCTCATGCTTATCTTTCGAGCAGATAGCTGGGCCTGGAGTTCTTTTAGCAGTTTGTCCACTACCTGCTCCATCACTGATGGAGTCAGTTGTGTGAAAGGTATGATAGCGTCCAGACGATTACGAAATTCCGGACTAAAGAGCTGTCTTACTACCTTTTCACCTTTGTATCTAGAATCTTCCTCTCTTGTGCCAAAACCTATTGCATGGCCCTCCATCTCTCTTGCCCCTGCATTCGAGGTCATAATCAGTATTACATGGTGGAAGTCTGCCTGTTTACCTGTGTTGTCAGTGAGGGTGGCATAGTCCATGACCTGGAGCAGGATACTGAAGAGGTCAGGATGTGCCTTTTCTATCTCATCTAAGAGGAGCACACAATAGGGGTTTCTGCGAATGGCCTCGGTCAGGAGACCCCCCTGGTCAAACCCAACATAGCCAGGTGGGGCACCTATGAGCCTGGCCACAGTATGTTTTTCCATATATTCGCTCATATCAAAGCGCTGAAATGGGATTCCAAGCACTGCAGCGGTCTGCCGTGCAAGCTCAGTCTTTCCCACCCCAGTAGGTCCGATAAACAGAAATGAACCAATAGGTCGTTCAGGATGAGAAAGACCTGCCTTGGAACGTTTAATGGCCTTTGACAGGAGCTCTATAGCCTCATCTTGGCCGAAGACCACGGCCCTCAGGGAATCTTCAAGTCTCTCGAGACGAGAGCGGTCTGATTGAGTGATAGTCTCTGAAGGCACCTGGGCCATCCTGGCCACCGTCTTTTCAATCTGGTGTAAAGTAACGAGTCTGTGCCTGTTCTTCCTACCTGTAGAGAGTCTCAGTGCAGATGCTGCCTCATCTATTACGTCAATGGCCTTATCTGGCATATAGCGATCCGTAATATATCTGGCTGCAAGCCTGGCCGCTGTCTCTAGCGCACCTTTAGTATATCTGACTCCATGATATCTCTCATAATAGGATTTTAATTCCTTCAGGATCTCAATAGTCTCCTCTATACTGGGCTCTCGTACCTCTATCTTCTGAAAACGTCTAGAAAGTGCCCGGTCCTTTCCAAATAAATTCCTGTATTCCTCATAGGTAGTAGAGCCTATACACCTCAGCTCCCCACTGGCCAAGGCTGGCTTGAGTATGTTTGATGCATCTAGAGAGCCCCCACTGGCTGCCCCTGCACCAACCACCGTGTGGATCTCATCAATGAAGAGTATTGCCTTTGGGAGCTTTATGAGCTGTGCAATGACCTCCTTGAGCCTTGCCTCAAATTCGCCTCTATACTTAGTACCTGCAACGAGTGCTCCCAGGTCCAGGGCATATATCTCTGTGTTCTGTAAGGGTTCAGGTACTTCACCTTGCCAGATCTTGAGCGCCAGTCCCTCTGCCAGGGCAGTTTTTCCCACTCCTGGATCTCCTACATAGATAGGATTGTTCTTCCTGCGTCTACACAGGACCTGCATTGTCCGCTCTAACTCAACTACTCGTCCAACAATGGGATCTATCTTTCCCCTGGCTGCTTTATCTTTGAGGTCTACAGTAAAGGCCTCAAGGGCACTTGAGGATCTACCTGTATCCTTGCGAGTCTCCTGCTGAAATCCAGGATATTGACTGGGATGTGTCCGGGTGATCCCATGTGAGATAAAGTTTAGGATATCCAACTTAGATATCCCCTCTTGCTTGAGAAAATAGGCCGCATAGGAATCCTCCTCATTCATTATTGAGACAAGCAGGTCTCCTATCTCGGCCTTTTCTTTATCTGCAGACTGTACATGCATAATTGTACGCTGAAGCACTCTCTGGAGGACTATAGTAGGTTGTGGGCCTTTGTTCTGCTCCCCAGGCAATTTCTCAAGGTGTGTCTCAAAGAAACTCTCTATTTTGGCTGCCAATCGGTCAGGATTACCTCCACAGGCCGAGATAATCCTTATACCCTCCTGGTGATGAATTATGGCGAAAAGTAGATGTTCAAGAGAGAGATATTCATGATGCCTGACATGTGCCTCATGGGCTGCTACATTCAACACTAACTCTAAGTCTTTAGTTATCATTTTTCCGTACTTTTATATACTTTCCATTCCGGCCCTGAGGGGGAAACCTGCCTCCCTTGCCCGGATATGAACGGCCTTCACCTTTGTCTCTGCGACCTCTCCAGTATAGTAGCCACAGATCCCGACTCCGTTGTGATGCACGTTCAACATAATTCTTACTGCATCTGATGGAGATTTATTGAATATCTCCTCCAAGATCTGCACCACAAAGTCCATTGTAGTATAGTCATCATTATAGAGCAGGACCCTATACATAGGGGGCTCTTTGACTTCCTGTTCTGTAGACTCCTCTAAACAGACCTGGTCTTTAAGATCGAGCTGGTTCATTTTGCATACTAAATCAATCTGGATATCTAAGTAACATAAAAAATTCTTTATTACCTTTTGCCCCAAGAATGGGCGATGCCGTAATCCCTGACGTAACCAGTCCCAATTTGCCAGAAAAAAAGCCCTTTAATTCAGTCAAGACCTGGTGATGGAGCTCTGGACGCCTTACTATCCCACCTTTTCCGACTTTTCCCCTTCCCACCTCAAACTGAGGCTTTACAAGGGCAATAATGAATCCCTCTTTGGAAAGATATGGAATAACTGAGGGTATTACCAGCCTCAGTGAGATAAAGGAGGTATCTATTGTAATTATATCTAACTGCGAGTCCAAAAGGCCTGGAGACAGATAACGTATATTAGTCCTCTCTATAACTATAACCCTGGTGTCGTTTCTTAGGCGCCAGTCTAACTGACCATAACCCACATCTACTGCATATACCTTTCTGGCCCCTCTCTGAAGCATGCAGTCTGTAAATCCTCCAGTAGATGCCCCGACGTCCATACATACAAGACCCTGAACATCGACTCCAAAATACTCAAGGGCGTGTTCAAGCTTTATCCCACCACGGCTTACATAGGGATTAGGAGGCCCCTTGAGTTCTACTCGGATATCAACAGGAAAACGATTACCTGCCTTATCCCTGGGCTGCCCATCCACTAATACCCTACCTGCACCAATAAGGGCCTGGGCCTGGCTTCTGGAGCTAGCAAGTCCTTTTTCCAATAATAAGAGGTCAAGTCGTAGTATTTTTTTTGCCATAGTGGCTACTTCTATGATAAATGCTATTATATATACTAAAAAGATCTTTGCAAAATGAATTTTTTATTGTCGAGTAATAAAGGTTAACCGTTCATATCCTCCTGTTGAACCGTCTACGTCGCCGGCCATGTGAACAGTTAGATAAAATGTAAATTCTCAATAGGTCCTCTCCCTCACCCAAACCCTCTCCCCTGGGGAGAGGGCAGGGTGAGGGGTTAGCCCTAATGGGAGCCCCAACTTATTGAGAAGTTACCATAAAATTTGCCAAAAGAGTGAAACAGAGGGAAAATAGGCCTATATGGGTATTGAGTGTAACCGTTCACATTCCCTTATATAGGAATTATAGTGGATTATCGTGTTATCCTTTGGAGTTAAATTAATTTTCTATTATAATTTAGCTATTTAATGTCAAAATTTGGTTTCTGGAGGTGGCAGTGCAGGACGATAATCTTGATCCAATCAAAGAGAATCTATTTATTGATAAATGTAAACTTTTTAATCTGGTTATACATAGTATGCCAGTGGGCCTTTTTGCATTAGACAGAGACAATAAAATAATAGAATTTAATTCTACTGCGGAAAAGATTACCGGATATACTAAAAGAGAGGTGCTTGGCCGAAAGTGTTCCGAGATATTAAATAGTAACCTCTGTAATATTGCCTGTCCATTACAGAATCCATCTTGCCCTGGGCCAGTGGATCAGGAGGCCACCATCAAGACAAAGGACCACCAAGAGATCCCTGTAATCTTCTCTACTACGTTTCTAAAAGATGACCAGGGACAGATCTATAGTACCATACGAATATTTAGAGATATCTCTGAAGTTCGGCGACTAGAAGGGCATCGAAGAATCCTGATCTCGATGTTTGCCCATGATCTCAAGGCCCCTATAACCATTGCAGGGGGATTCGTCATCCGTCTCCTGAAGGGGAAGGCAGGTCCACTTACCCCAAAACAATATGAATATCTCACTATTATTGATGAAAAGATCAGACAATTGGACAGTTATATCCTTTCTTTCTTGGATATTCTAAAGATGCAGTTCGGGCAGATTCCCCTCTCTATTGAGCCCTGCAACATGAGTAAGCTCATATATGAGGTAATAGAGGGCTTTAGAGTAAAGGCCTCTGAAAAAGATATCTATCTAAATATTGAGTTGCCAGACTCCCTGCCTATGGTCCTTGCAGACAGAGAGCAGTTACAGAGGGTCTTAAATAACCTCCTTGACAATGCCATAAAGTACTCCTCAGAAGGTAGTGAGGTGGTAATCAGGGCCAATGAGGCCTCTGAATATGTGGTGTGTCAGGTCCAGAACTCGGGACAAGGGATAAAGTCTAAAGACCTCCCGCATATCTTTGATCCCTTTTTTAGGGGGAGTAGGGGTCAGCTAAAGAGGACTGGAGCTGGTCTTGGGCTGGCAATTGTAAAGAGTATCGTAGAGGCCCATGGGGGAAAGGTATGGGTCAATAGCGAGCCAGGGGAGGAAACGACCTTTACATTTACTGTCCCAAAGATCATTAAGGTGCCATGAGAATAGACCAAAAGATACCCAGGGCCTCAGAGGCCTTTAATGAGATAGCAGAGCTTTATGACGCATGGTATGATGATAACGTACTTTTTCAGTGTGAATTGGATGCTCTGCGTAAGACACGTCCAGCCCCTCCTCTATCTCTAGAGGTAGGTGTGGGTCCTGGGCGTTTCTCACAGGCCCTGGGCATACAATATGGAGTGGATCCAGCACCCAGGCCCTTAAAGCTGTCCAGAGATCGTGGGATCGTCACTATACAGGCCAGGGCTGAGGACCTTCCTTTTAAGAGAAATAGTCTGGAGCAGGTCTATCTCATCTTTTCTCTGTGCTTTTTGGAAGATCCGCTGAGGGCCTTACATGAAATAAGGTCAGTCCTCAAAAGGGGAGGGCTATTGATAATCGGATTTGTGCCTAAAGATTCTGAGTGGGGGGCTTTATATGAACAGAAGAAGAGAGAGGGACACCATCTGTACAGATATGCCTCATTTTTTTGTCTAAGGGACCTGATATCAGATATTGAGAGGATGCATTTCCAGATAAGGGAGGGAATTTCTTCTCTCTTCCAGGCCCCAGGTCTAAAGAGATATCATCTAGAGAGACCTAAAGAGGGCATTTATCCTGGTGCAGGCTTTGTCGTCCTGGTGGCCGAGAGGCCCTGAGGCCTCAGTTAGCAGGCAATTATTTTACATAATATATCTTATACGACATTACTGATTAATGGGCAGAGTGCCCTTCTTTGCATCAAGTTGCTCCTGAGACCCTGAAAAGGCCAGTGCTGGCATGGACAATTATGGATCGATTACAGAAAGGAATTAAAGGATTAGATGAGATCTAGCTGACAGGCCTCTGCTTGATGAGGTCATCTATCATGGCCTGGGCGACCTTTTCAATATCTATCTTGTAGGTGCCCTGCTCTATCTGTTCTTTAAGGGTACTTATCTTGGCCAGTCGTCCAGTGTCTGTAGGACTTTTATTGTCTTTGGTCTTCAATATCAATGTTAACAAACTCGGGCCAGGTAGAACCCAGAGATAAGACAGGAATATGACCTCGCCTGAGTCTATCTCCGGGTCCTCTATGTCTGTTTTTTGGCATTATACTGTCTACTTTCCTATTAATTCGGACAGTCTTGTGCCAGGCTTGAATTTTACTACCTTCTTGGCAGAGATCTCTATGGGCTCTCCTGTACGCGGGTTGCGGCCTGTGCGGGCCTTTCTCTCAGATACGGAAAACGTCCCAAACCCTACTAGAGTCACCTTCTCTCCTGCCGATAGTGCCTCGGCAACGGCCTCCATAAACCCATTTAGTGCCCTATCTGCTGCACTCTTAAAGATACCAGCCGACTGTGCCATACGCTCTACCAGTTGTTCTTTATTCATATTGTTTCCCCTCCTTTACACTCTTTGATCAGATAAAGAAAAATAGGCCCTTGAAGCCCCTTTTCATGAAAAATTTCTGGATCTCTGTCAGGAAATCCTCTAATACCTCTATTTTTTTAATAAATCGGATCTTATGATAGTACCAGTAACTAGTTTGGCTGCAAGACATGATAGCATCTATCCCCTTTCCGTTCTCTCTCAGGTAAGAAGGGCGAAACGAGGAGAAAGGGGACAAAAGTAGTCTTGCCAGGACAACCTATCTCCCTCGTTTGATATGTAGCATGCAAGGATCAGATAAGTCAAATGTAGCCAAGGTGATGCCCCTGAAACCCCTGGCCGGGGATGTAAAAGGTTACAGTCAAATCGCAGATCTATCTCCAGGAGAGCAAGGCCCTCGTCATGAATGCTTGGGTTGAGATGGCAGGAGTTCTTGAGGTTCTCCAAGCAGAAATCGCCCATCACTAATCCACTTTTTGAGTATCTTGGCTATCTCTCTTGCCCTGATATAGCTCGATAGAGGGGCAGTTGGAACCTCTTTCCCATCTATTGATATACTCCCTGATCTCAACTGGGCATAAGTAACTTCTGAGAGATGCCGGTTTTTGCCATCAGGGTAATCACGTCCATAATCTACTACCGGGACCAGGATGTCCTCGTCTGATACTGCTGTCCGCATGGCCATCTCTTCGTTGAGGATAGGTATTGGTATGCCAAGTCCTACGGCCATAGAACAGCCATAACCCAAGATACTTACGCCTACTAACCATCGAGGATCCATCTGTTTGAGATCTCCAGTGACCATGAGCGTACCTGCAGTCCCTCGGGGAATGCCCCTTTCAGTCCGTGGGGTATCAGGGTGGTGCTGTGTCCCTTCAGAGATTACGTAACCTACCCCACCGCCCAAAAAGATACGCGTGCCTGTACCAATGGTCTGATAGTAAGGGTCATTCAACAGGGGATTTAACTGTCCAGAAGTGCAATAATTGGCATTTCCGAGCCTGGGTTTCAGGGTACCCATATATGAATATACAGTCTTATCAGTAACATTTACTGCACAATTATAGTTCTGAGAGGAATTCCTTGGATTACAGAGTCGAGCAAAGGGAAGGTCTGCCAGGGTAATCTCCCTTTCTATGCACTTTCTTGGATAGCAATGAGTTCCATAGGCCTCAGCAACCAGATGTACTGTCTTCCCGCTCAAGAGGTCTTGTATGACATGCCCTCCTCCATAGAGAAATTCCCCAGGATAGATGGTGTTTAGAGGGTCGTTTGATCGAGGTTCAGTGGCGCCTATATATACATCTATGGCCGCAAGACCGGCATAGGCAGGCACACCATTAAACCATACCTGTGCCGCCTTTATCCCGGAGATACCAGGGCCAAGGTTGATAAAGGCCCCTGAAGAACACATTGGGGAAAAGGTACCAGTTGTCACGACATCTACCTTTTTTGCTGCCTTCACCTCTCCGTGTTTCCTGACTATACCGACCATCTCTTCGGCAGTAACTACAACTGCCTTCCCTGAGCGAATCTTTTCATTTATCTCTTGAAAGGTCTTGTTAACTTGATAGTGGGCCATAATATCCTGATCCAGTATATCTATGATGTTGTACTATCCGCCAGGGCAAAAACCTGGCCTCATACCGTTCATATCCCCAGCCAGCGCTGGCCTTGGAGGATTATGATAACAGCTATAACAGAATCACTAAGCCCCTCTTTGTCAATAGGGCACTGCAGGTCTTGAAATAGCCTTGTTACTTGACTTCTCTATTATAATTTCTTATGTATCTGCGTTGATATATAACCTTCACATTCCCTATATATTATCAGGAGGATAGATGTCCAGGCATAAAAAGATCGAAAGGCGCAGGGAAATCGAAAGGAGACGTAGGAGACGCGAGAAACGGCGTAAACTGAGGGCGAAGGGCCTGTTACCCCCGTTAAATTCCCAATGATCCCATGCCTTTTCAGGCACAATTGATCATGGCTGCAGGTGCCCCTGCACCAAAACCATAGCAAGCAGTGGAGCAGGGCCCTACCAGGACTATAGCTGCTCCATATATTTCTTGAGAGAGGTCAATTGTTGCTCAAATTGTTCTTTGATCTCCATAGATATACGGGACCACTCTTTTTGGAACTCAGGCAGTGACTCAAGATCAAGATTCACGTCCATGCCGTATTGCTCAGAGATGGCCTGCTGTATACTGCCAAGCTGGCTCTTCATCTGTGACTGCAACTGTCTGTAATATTGATCCCTGGTCTGCTCATATCTCTTCAGCACCTCCTCAACACGAAAGACGATTTCATCTGCTACACTACCCTTAAGTTCCACAAAACCGTCCAGGGCCTTTTTGATAACTGACCACTGATCTCTATCATTGGGCAATACTATATTCCTCAGGAGTGTCTCTGTTGCCCCCTTCAATACCACTGCCAGACTGGTCGCGGGGATATCCCCAAAATCAGTTTTGAGATCCTTTTCTTCGTCTCGCAGATACCTGGCGGCTACTCGTCGACCTAAATTGAGCCATTTCTCGGTCTCTAGCTCTTCTCTGGTGACGCGCCCCAGGCGATCTGCCTTTTCCATAGCAATTTCAAGAGAACTTCTAATCTCTGTCATTTTAAAAAACTCCTAAATAAAGTCACAATTGACCAATGACTAATGACCAAATAGACTATTCAACTACCTGCATCGTAACCATTCACATTCCCTCCTGGCCAGGGATATGAGCAACTATCCTGCATCTATGGGCCTGGGCTATATTCTGGACCAGGAAATATACCCCTTTCTACCTCATCGATGTAAGTGGCTAAGGCCTCTTTGATCATGGGAGCAAGGTTTACATAGCGTTTTACAAAACTTGGGAGAAATTTCTCAAAGAGCCCAAGCAAATCATTAGTCACAAGGACCTGACCATCACAGTAGGGCCCTGAACCAATGCCTATAGTAGGAATAGGGATCATCTCTGTTATGCCCCTTGCCAGGGTAGATGGGATACATTCCAGGACCAGAGAAAAGGCCCCTGCCTCAGCTACTGCCCTGGCATCTTCGAGGAGCTTCTCTGCTGACTCCGGATCTCTTCCCTGTATCCTATATCCACCAAGGGCCGTAACGGTCTGGGGAGTGAGGCCAATATGTCCCATGACAGGGATACCTGCCTCTACAATTCTCTTGATGGTAGAGGCCATGGCAGAGCCACCTTCCAGCTTTACACACTGGCAACCAGCCTCTTTAAAGAATCGACCTGCATTCCTCACTGCCTCTTCTTTAGAGACCTGATATGACAGATATGGCATATCACCCACCAGAAGGGCCCTGGAGACCCCACGCCGAACCGCCTTGCAGTGGTGGATCATCTCCTCCATAGTGACCGGCACAGTAGAGTCATATCCCAATACCACCATGCCAAGTGAATCGCCTACCAAAATTATATCCAGTCCAGATTCGTCCAGCATTTTGGCCATGCTATAGTCATATGCCGTAAGCATGGTAATCTTCTTGCCTGAGGACTTCTTTCTCTGGAGTTCAGTGAGCGTAACTGCCTTCTCTCTCTTTATCTGTGTCATTTTCAGGACCTATTCCGTGTAAAAAGGCCAGTGAGATGGTTATAAGCCGGATTCTGTTCCCTGGAATAGACCAGGGTGGTGATCATTCATCTGGGATGCCGATTGCTCGACACCTCATGCAACCTACCCGGAAGCCTCGAGCGGGCCACTCTCAAACGCTTCCCTATTTGGTCTTGCTCCGAGTGGGGTTTACCAAGCCTGTGGTGTCACCACCACAGCTGGTGAGCTCTTACCTCACCTTTTCACCCTTACCGGAAATACCCGGCGGTATATTTTCTGTGGCACTTTCCCTGGAGTCACCTCCGGTCTGCGTTACAGACCACTCTGCCCTGTGGAGTCCGGACTTTCCTCTGGACAGGACATCTGTCCAGCGATCACCAGCCATCTCCTCTGGCACAATATTTTTTACTTCTTATCTACCTTTAATGCATATATCAGACGTTGACATGAAGGACAAGTAAAGATTTTTTCTTCCTTCAGCAGGTCGTTATAGAGCTGTGGCGGAATGTTCATGTTACATGCGCAACATACGCCTTCACTCACTGCTGCCACAGCAACCCCTCCCCTTCTGTCTCTTATAAAGTTATATTTAGATAACAGATCAGGCCTCACCTTCTGAGATACAGCCTCTCTATCTTTAGTCAGGATGGCAATCTTGGCATCTATTTCTGCCCCTAACTCCTCAATGCGCTTCTGTTCAGCCTTCATCTCTCTCCGATTCTGCGTAATCTCTTTCTTTTTTACCTTGATCTCTTCCTGCAGGGAACTGATTTCTTCCATAATGGCCAGGAGATCGTCTTCCCGGGCAGTATTGGCCTTTTTTATCTCATTGATCTCTTTCTGTAGGGCAGCATATTCCCTATTGGTCTTTACATAGGGAATTTTTTTCTGAGATCTAGCAAGACGTGTATTTTCTAGCTCAAATTCATCCTCTATATCTACTTTTCGTTTCTGTATCTCAGAGAGACGTTCATTGAGCCTGTCACATTCTGCCTCTTTGGATAAGAGCTGTTCTTGAAGGGCATTGAAATGCTCAGGTAAAGAGGCCTTTTCCTGATTAAATTTACGAATTTCTAGATCTATCCCCTGTAGCCTTACTAGAATTGCGAGTTCTGGTTTCAATTTTTGCTCCTTTTAAGGCCCTTAAAACAAAAAAGGTGCAACTCTACCTCGTTGCACCCCCTGCTTCCATCGTTCAGTCTGGCCTGATTTTATATCTGTTAAAATAGGCAAAATTTATAGATCAAAATTTCTAAAATCTATAGGTTCTTGTCTCTATTGGGCCCACCAGGATTCGAACCTGGGACCAACCGGTTATGAGCCGGTGGCTCTGGCCAGCTGAGCTATGGGCCCATCAATTAAATTCAGAATTATATTCCTCCCATTAGGATTGTCAAGGAAAGATCGTCTTTTGGGCCCTTCTCCTGGCCAGGATCTTTCTCCATCTGTCCAGTCGTTCCTTGATAATACGTTCATGTCCACGGATAGTTGGTTCATAGTAGATACGTCCTCTGAGCTCACTAGGGAGATATTCCTGTCCTGTAATGGCATCTGGATAGTCATGTGCATATTGGTAGCCCTTTCCATATCCAATCTCCTTCATAAGCCTGGTAGGGGCATTTCTGATATGCATTGGTACAGGCAGAGTGCCAAACCTCTGGACATCGGCCTGGGCCTTTCCAAAGGCCTTATAGACTGCATTGCTCTTGGGGGCCGTAGCCATGTAGACCGCTGCCTGGGCCAGGGCCAGTTCTCCCTCTGGAGAGCCAAGGAAATCAAAGCTCTTTAAGGCATTGACTGCCAGTGTCAGTGCATGTGGATCTGCATTCCCTACATCTTCTGAGGCAAAGCGGACTATCCTCCGCGCAATATAGTGGGGGTCCTCACCTGCAGCCAACATCCGGGCCATCCAGTAGAGGGCTGCATCAGGATCACTGCCTCTAAGGCTCTTATGAAAGGCAGATATCAGGTTGTAATGTTCTTCACCGGCCTTATCGTAACGCAGGGCCTTTTGTTGTATGGCCTCCTCTATCATGGCCAGGGTAATAGTGGCCCCCTTCCCTTCAGGCCTTGCAGATACAGCGAGTCTTGATGCCACCTCAAGGTTATTGAAGAGGGTCCTGCCATCCCCATCTGAACGCTGGATCAGGATATCTTCTGCCTCGGGTTCAATAGAGAGCTCAAGCATTCCCAGGCCCCTTTCTCTATCAGTGAGTGCCCTCTTTACCAGAGTCTCAAGTGCGGCCCTATCTAAGGGCCTTAGGACCAGGACCTTACACCTCGAGAGCAGAGGGGAGATAATCTCAAATGAGGGATTTTCTGTAGTGGCACCGATCAGGGTGATAAGGCCTGTCTCTACATGGGGAAGGAACGCATCCTGTTGGGCCTTATTGAAACGATGTATCTCATCGACAAACAGGATGGTGCCTGGCCTGCCATTCCTCCTATTCTCCTTTGTCTCTTCTATAATGGCCCTGAGTTCACTTACCTTTGAAAGTACGGCGGAAAATGACACAAAATTGGCCTCTAGTCTCTGTGCAAATATCCTGGCAAGGGTGGTCTTTCCACATCCAGGAGGTCCCCACAGAATCAATGAAGGGATAGTCCCTTGGGTCAGGAGGGTATTCAGGACCTTCCCCCTGCCTAAGAGATGAGACTGCCCTACGAATTCCTCGAGGTCACGTGGTCTGAGACGTTCAGCAAGAGGAGTTTGCATCATACTGTTTTATTGTCCTTTTCCAGGGTCTTTGCATAATCAGTCCCCCAGGGCAATGAAGCAAAGACCAGGGCAATGATGATCGTGAGAAATAACCAGCCCCATCCAATCAAGATAATGGATACCCAGGAATATCCTCCATAGGCCTGCCTGAGCTCAGTATAGAGGTCTCCAATGAGGATGCTCCCTAGCACAAATGGTATAAAGTATTTGATAGCGGCATTCCAATAGCCACCCAATTTTATAGAAGAGATAGAGTTGATATGTCTCCTCAGGAGCTTGATATCTGAGAACCAGGCAACAAGGATACACTCAGCAATACCTACCACGACAAGGCCATATTGGGTAATAAAGTGGTCCACAATATCTATCCAGAGGAGTCCTGCCTGAGTGGTAAAGATTATCGAACACAAAAAACCCAATACAGACAGGAGTGTAATAATGGCCCCTCTCCTAAAACCAAATTTGTCTATCATTGCAGAGACAAAGGCCTCGATTATTGATATTGATGATGAGAGTCCTGCTACAACTAGACAGAGGAAGAAGATCGCTCCAAAAAATCTCCCTCCAGGGATGAGGCTGATGGCCTTGGGATAGGCAACAAATGCAAGGCCTATGCTCTGAGACACAACCTCTGAAATGGCCTTACCCTGCGCCTTTGCCATAAAGCCCAGGACAGAAAATACGGCAATGCCTGCAAACAGAGAATACCCACTGTTTATGACCGCAGTCAAGATTGCATCTTTTGTTATATCGGCCACCCTTGGGAGATAACTGGCATAGGCTATCATAATGCCAAAGCCCAGGCTGAGAGTGAAAAAGATCTGGCTGTAGGCATCTATCCAGACCCTGATGTCTGACAACTTCGAGAAGTCAGGTTCAATGTAGGCCTTGATACCCATCATAGAGCCATTGAGTGAAATCGACCAAAAGACAAGCACAGCAGTCAGGATAAAGAGCAGGGGCATGAATATCTTATTTATATATTCTATTCCACGTCTGACACCTCTATAGACAATGCCCCAGTTTATGACCCAGACGGCAAGGAGTGCCATGACGATATGGGGCCTGACCTCTCCTATTTCAGACGGAAGTCTGGTTACTGCCAGGAATTTATGAAAAAAAAATCCGTTAGGATCTCTTCCCCAGCTGAGATCAAAAGAGAAGATAAAAAAGTCCAGACACCATGCAATAATGACCGTATAGTAGAGTACAATGCCGAACATCACAAAGGTGACCGACCACCAGCCAACCCACTCCCAATTTTTCCTTATCTTTGCATAGGCAAGGGGCGCTGAACCAATGCGTTCCTGACCAATAGCAAACTCCAATATGAGGAGGGGAATCCCAGCAGAGAAAAGGGCAATGATATAGGGAATAAGGAAGGCACCACCTCCATGGCTATATGCCATGTAACTGAATCTCCAGATGTTTCCAAGACCTACTGCAGAACCTACAGTGGCAAAGACAAAACCGAGTTGATTTTTCCAATGCTCTCTCTGCAATCTACCAGTACTCCTCTCTCTTCTTTGGTTTTATAGTAATTTTCTCTACCTATACTAATCCCTGTCTTCAGATTGTGCAGTAACTGAATCTTAAAAACACATATTGGCTTGCTAAATCTCTGCCCAGATGGTACATAAAACCATTTTTTACTGATATCTAGGACCGGTAACCAATCACAGGTTGTCCTTTTGGATATCAGCAACAATAATAACACACCTCCAGTGCAGCCAGGTGGTCTATCTGCATTGTCAGATAGTAAAAGGTATTTATATCACTGGTCGAGAGGAAAAAACCACATTTTTAAGGAGAGATTATGGCCTACGTTACGATGAAACAGTTGCTTGAGGCAGGCGTTCATTTTGGACATCAGACCAGACGATGGAATCCCAAGATGAAGCCCTATATCTTTGGTGCCAGAAATGGGATCTATATCATAGATCTCCAGAAGACCGTGAGACTTCTTAAGGTCGCCTATGAGTTTGTAGCAGATACGGTTGCCCAGGGAGAGAGGGTACTCTTTGTAGGCACCAAAAAGCAGGCCCGAGAGTCTATAGCAGAAGAGGCAGGGCGCTGTGGAATGCCATTTGTAAATAGTCGGTGGCTTGGAGGAATGCTCACTAATTTTATGACCATCCAGAAGAGTATTGATCGCCTGAAGCGCATAGAGGCCATGTTTGAAGATGGCTCTATTGACCGTTTCCCAAAAAAAGAGGTCCTCCGTATGGACAGGCTACGCCAGAAACTTGAACGAAATCTGGGCGGTATAAAAGATATGGATTCACTTCCTGGTGTGGTCTTTGTAGTTGATGCAAAGCAAGAACAGATTGCAGTGAGAGAGGCCAACAAACTCGGGATCCCTGTAGTAGCAATAGTAGATACCAATTGTGACCCTGATGGAATAGATTATATTATACCAGGAAATGACGACGCCATTCGGGCCATACGTCTTATCTCATCCCTTATAGCAAATGCCTGCCTTGAGGGTAAAGAGCGTTTTGTTGAGGCCCAGCAGGCAGCCACTGACAAGGAGGCAGAAGAAGAGCTGGAGGCAGAAGAAGGCCCTGCCGGAGAAGAGGAAATCCCTTTAGACAAGGCCCCTGAGCCAGCTCCTACAGAGCCAATTCAGTAGTCAACAATCTTTAGAGTTTTGGAGGAGACATTATGATACAGGTTACTGCTGCAATGGTCAAAGAGCTCAGGGAGCAGACCAATGCAGGCGTGATGGACTGCAAAAAGGCACTCCAAGAGTGTAATGGAGATATAAAAAAGAGTATAGATTGGCTTAGACAGAAGGGACTGAGTGTTGCTGCAAAGAGGGCAGGACGTGCCACCTCTGAAGGTGCTATCCAGTGCTATATCCATCCTGGCAACAAGCTGGCCACACTGGTTGAGATCGATTGTGAAACCGATTTTGTGGCAAAGACAGATCAGTTTGTCGAGTTTGCCAGAAATCTTGCTATGCACATAGCAGCCGCCAATCCAGTCTGTATCAGACGTGAAGATACCCCGGCAAAACTTATTGAAAAAGAGAGGGAGATATTTCGCAGACAGGCCGAGGAGTCTGGCAAACCAGATCATATAATTGAGAAGATCATAGACGGCCGTATGGAAAAATTCTACAGAGAGATATGCCTACTTGAGCAGCCTTATGTAAAAGACCCGGATATCACTATCCAAGACCTCTTAAACGAGTTAGTTGCCAAGATGGGTGAAAATATAACTATTGAGCGTTTTGTACGATTTCAGGTTGGAGTAAAGGAAGAGAATGACTAAGGGACCACCAGGATATAGACGCATTCTGTTGAAGCTCAGTGGTGAGGCCCTCTCAGGCAACATACCTTATGGCATATCTCCTGCAGTAATAGATCTCCTTGCCCGTGAGATAGAGCAGGTCCACGGCCTTGGCATAGAGCTGGGCCTGGTGGTAGGGGGAGGAAATATCTTCAGAGGGGTCGCTGGTTCTGCCCAGGGGATGGATCGAGCCAGTGCTGACCAGATGGGCATGCTTGCCACAGTTATGAACTCCCTTGCACTTCAAGATGCCTTAAAGAGACATGGTGTACCTGTGAGGGTGCTTTCGGCCATAGAGATAGGGCGGATAGCAGAGCCCTTTATCAGGGCAAGGGCCCTCCATCACCTGGACAGGAATCGGGTAGTCATATTTGCTGGAGGGACAGGGAATCCCTTTTTTACTACTGACACGGCAGCGACCCTCAGGGCCCTTGAGATCAATGCAGAGGTCCTATTTAAGGCCACCAGGGTAGATGGCGTCTATGATAAAGACCCGAAGGACGCCCCTGATGCCCAAAGATATGACTATCTTACCTATCAGGAGGTTCTCGAGAAGGGACTCGAGGTCATGGATGCCACTGCCATATCTCTGGCCAGAGAGGCAGGACTTCCGATACTCATATTCAATATCCAGGTGCCAGGCAATATAGAGCGGGCCGTGAAGGGTGAAGACATAGGTACCAGGATCGGAGGGAACAAAGATGAAAAAAAAGGTGATTGAAGATGCAGATAACAGGATGGGCAAGGCCATTGCTGCCTTTCAGCGAGACCTGGCCCGAGTGAGGATTGGACGGGCATCTAGCGCCCTATTGGATGGAATTCGTGTTGACTATTATGGGACCTCTATGCCCATCAATCAGGTGGCCTCTATAGCCATACCAGAGAGTCGGCTCTTGACTATACAGCCCTGGGACGTCAAAATATTAGAAGATATTGAGAAGGCCATCTTAAGATCTGATCTCGGCCTTACACCTGCCAATGATGGTAAGATCATCAGGGTGAATATACCCCCTCTGACAGAAGAACGTAGGAAAGAGCTGGTCAAACTGGTCAAGAAGATGGCAGAGGAGTGTAGGGTAGCAATCCGGAACGTCCGTAGAGATGCCATCGAACACCTGAAGGCCAAAAAGAAACATAAGGAGATCTCAGAAGACGAGTTCTTCAGGTCTCAGGATGATGTCCAGAAATTGACCGATAGACATATAAAAGAGATAGAAGGTATCATTGCAGAGAAAGAAAAAGAGATTCTGGAGTCTTGAGAGAAAAATGGTAAGGCCTCCAAATCTTACACAGCTCCCAACCCACGTTGCCATTATAATGGATGGCAATGGCAGATGGGCCAGACGTCGGGGTCTGCCCAGGATTATGGGCCACAGACAGGGGGTGAAGACCGTTCGTTCTATAGTCCGTCTATCCAGGAAGCTTGGCATATCGATACTGACACTATATGTATTTTCCCAGGAGAACTGGAAGAGGCCAAAGGCAGAGGTGAGTGCCTTGATGGGCCTCCTGCATGACCACTTAAAGAGTGAACTCGATGAGATGCTTAGTAATCAGATCTCTCTGCGGACTATTGGACACATCGAACGTCTACCCAAACAGGTCAGGACCTGCCTTGAGGACACCATCAGACAGACCTCTGGTAATAAGGCCATGATCCTCAATCTTGCCTTAAGCTATGGAGCCAGAAGAGAGATAGCAGATGCAGCGAGACGTATTGCAGAAAAATGTATCTCAGGGGCCCTGGACCCTGCAGATATAGATGAGGCCGAGTTTGCCTCAAATCTGGATACAACTGACCTTCCTGACCCCGATCTCATCATCCGTACTAGTGGAGAATATAGACTCAGCAACTTTCTCTTATTTCAGGCAGCATACTCTGAACTCTATGTCACCCCTACCCTCTGGCCAGACTTTGACAAAGAAGAATTCTTGAAGGCACTCTTTGAATACCAGAGAAGAGAACGTCGCTTTGGATTGGTCAGTGAACAGCTTCCTAGACTATGCACAGCCAGAGGTTCCTAACTGCCGCGGTCCTTGCCCCTCTGCTCTTTATAGTGCTCTGGTGGGGCGGAAGGAGATTTTTCGATCCAGTCCTCCTGGTGGCATCTGCTATCTGTCTGTATGAGTATTTTGCCCTCTGTTTCCCAGGACAATGGCTGGTCCAGGGCCTTGGGACTCTCCTTGGTCTGTTTCCTGTCTCCTCTGTCCTGTTGTGGGATGACCCTGAGTTTATAGTCCTGTCTGTCTATGCGGCCTTTATAGGGACTATCCTCTTATTCCTTGCCTCTTACAGCAGGTGGCTTCATGTCCTGAGGGATTGGGCAATATTCTTTATGGGCATTACTTATGTAGGTGTATGTGCGGCCCATCTTGGCCTCTTGCGTTCTCTGCCTATGGGAAGGGAGTGGGTCCTGTTTCTCCTGGTAATCACCTTTGGCGGTGATACAGGGGCCTATTATATAGGAAGAGGTATTGGAAAGCACAAGTTGTGTCCCCAGATAAGTAATGGAAAGACCCTTGAGGGGGCCATTGGGGGACTGGTAGTAAATGTCATAGCGGCCCTCTTTATCTGGTCTATGGTCCTAAAAAATATTGACCCAAGGATTTTGGTGCCTCTGGCACTGCTCATTGGGGCAATTGGTCAGGTTGGCGACCTGGCTGAGTCGATAGTCAAACGTTCTGCTGGAGTCAAGGACTCTGGCAAGATACTTCCAGGGCATGGGGGCATGTTTGATAGGATCGATGCCCTGCTCTTGGCCGCTCCTTTCCTGTATTGGTTCCTCTCCCTGGGAAAGATAGATGGTGTGATGATCAGATGACAAAAGACAGATACATATCACTGTTGGGGTCTACTGGTTCTATTGGGACCAGTGTCCTGGATGTAGTAAGGCGTTCCAAAGAGAGATTTTCAATAGTGGCCCTTGCTGCCGGGAGAAATATCCGCTTGCTCATGGAGCAGATCAGGGAATTTAGACCAAAGGTCGTGGCAGTAATGACGCCTGAACTGGCAGACCAGATCAGGTGCAGGCCTGAGGCCAGCGATACCGAGGTCCTCTATGGGAAAGAAGGCTATGAGGCCGTGGCTACTGTCAGTGAGGCAAATCTCGTGGTATCGGCTATAGTAGGTGCGGCAGCACTCACCCCTACCCTTGCAGCTATTGAGGCAGGAAAAGACATAGCCCTTGCCAACAAGGAGGCACTTGTGACCGCAGGCCCTCTGGTCACATCTCTGGCAAAGAAAAAAGGGGTGGCCTTAATACCCATAGACAGCGAACACTCCGCCATCTTTCAGTGTCTCAGGGGACACTGTAGAAAAGACCTGAGGCGCATAATACTCACTGCCTCTGGTGGTCCATTCAGGACTCGGAACAGAGATGAGCTCTTTAGTGTGACTCCAGAGGAGGCCATAAGCCATCCCAATTGGACTATGGGGGCAAAGATCTCTGTGGATTCAGCCACCTTGATGAATAAGGGCCTGGAGGTAATAGAGGCGCGATGGCTCTTTGATACCCCCCTGGATCAGATAGATGTCCTGGTCCATCCACAGAGTATCGTACACTCTATGGTGGAGTTTATTGATGGCTGTGTGTTGGCGCAGATGGGCATACCGGACATGAGGCTGCCAATATCATATGCCCTGGCCTGGCCTGAACGTCTGGAGCTGGACCTCCCCAGGCTTGACCTGATAGATGTCTGTCCTCTTACCTTTGAGAGGCCAGAAGTGAAAAAGTTCCCCTGTTTCAGGCTGGCACGTGAGGCAGCAGAGAGGGGTGGGACTGCCACTACTGCACTTAATGCGGCAAATGAAGTGGCAGTAGAGGCCTTTCTTCAGAGACGTCTGGGCTTTATGGAGATACCCGAAGTGGTCCAGGGTGTATTAGAAGACTTCCCTGTTGAAGAGATCAGAGACCTTGAGGATGTAATGGGGGCAGATACCCTGGCACGACTAAAGGCCAACACTATTATAGAGGGTATGGAGAGATCCATATGACTACTGCCTGGTCTTTTATCCTGGTATTAAGCGGGCTGATCCTGGTCCATGAATTTGGACACTTTATTGTAGCCAAGAGATTTGGCATTAAAGTCCTGAAGTTTTCTCTAGGTTTTGGCCCCAGGGTCTGGGGTATAGTACGTGGAGATACGGACTACTGTATCTCTCTATTCCCTCTAGGTGGCTTTGTAAAGATGTTGGGAGAACAGCCAGGAGAGACTGTATCTCCAGGAGAGATATCCATGTCTTTTTCCCACAGGCCAGTATGGCAGAGGGCTGCAGTAGTATTTGCAGGCCCTGGCTTTAACTTTCTGTTTGCCTGGATCGTCTTTTTTGTGATATTTTTGCTATATGGGAATCCCATTATTCTGCCAGATATTGGCAAGGTCCAAAATAGCTCCCCTGCCGAGAAGGCAGGCATAATGCCTGGAGACCACATAATTGCTATAGATGGACACAAGGTATATACATGGACAGAGGTATCTAGGCTGATAAAGGCAGGTGGCAGGCACAGTGTTGTCCTGACCATAAAACGGGGTAAGGAGACCATCTCTATAAGAGTCACTCCCGCCATTCACAAGATCAAAGACATCTTTGGTAAAGAGACTAAGGCGCCTGTAATTGGAGTTATTGCAGCAGGTCATATAAAGATCGAGAAACTAAATCCATTAAATGCGCTGTGGATGGCCTGTTCCCGTACATGGGAGGTCACAGTCCTCACATGGGAGGTCCTGGTGAAGCTGATTCAGAGGGTAGTTCCTTTATCTAGCCTTGGCGGTCCTATAATGATTGCCCAGATGGCTGGACAGGAAGCGGCACAGGGTATTCTCAATCTCTTCTATTTCATGGCCCTGCTCAGTATAAATCTGGGATTCCTAAATCTACTTCCCATACCCATCTTAGATGGGGGTAACCTGGCCTTTCTGGCAGTAGAGGGCATCACCAGGCACCCGCCCACCAGGCGTCAGATAAGAATTGCCCAACAGATAGGGATCATTATCCTTGGGTCCTTGATGTTATTGATCTTTTACAATGACATCGCCAGGCTCCTTGGCTATTCCCATCTAATCCATTGACAATGCAGTGATTATGTTGATCCTATCTATAGATACATCAGGCCGCATGGGGAGCGTAGCCCTGGTAAGAGACAGAATACCTGTGGTCGAGACAGACCTCATCAGTAGAGAGACCCATTCCCGTAGATTGATGGTCCTTGTCAAGTGGGTAATGGAGAGCTATGGGATCGACTGGTATGATATCGATCTCCTGGGTGTAGGCCTGGGTCCTGGTAGCTTTACTGGCCTCAGGATAGCCCTTGCCACTGCGAAAGGTCTGGCCTTTGCGACAGGGATCCCTATGGTTGGTGTCCCAGGTATTGATGCCCTTGCAAGTCAGGTTGTCTCTTGTAGAGAAGACCTTGTATGTCCTATGGTGAATATCAGGAGGTCTCAGGTCTACACGGCCATCTATCAGTCTACAGACACAGGGAGAATGGAAAGGTTAGGCCCCTATCAGGCGATTTCTCCAGAAGAGTTTGTGACATCAGCACCTCGCGGGCGCAGGATATTACTGCTTGGAGATGGGGCCCTCCTCTATAGAGATATATTTATGCATGGCCTTGGTAAACGGGCAGTTGTGCTTCCCGGACATATGGCATATGTAAGGGCTGCATCAGTGGGTATCCTGGCAGAGAGCATATGGCAGAGAGATAGAAGGACTGATGGCCTCAAGACATTGAGCCCGATCTATGCACGCCCGTTTGAGGCAGTGAAGGGGGAGACAGGTCCCCATCTTGAGCTCTGCTGAAGACAATCAAAGGAGGAATCTATGTTTGGTCGAATATGTCCCTATTGCAAAGAGAGGATCAAAAAAGATGCCATTGTATGCAGATACTGTGGCAGGGCCCTTGAGCCAATAAAGACACATAGTGCCTTTTCTCCCAATAAGATCCTTCTGGGCTTTGCAACATTAACTGTAGGTGTTGCCCTGACCCTGACAATAGGCTACTGGAGAGAGCGACGCAGATGGCAGGAAGTCTCAAATGGAGTCTAGGGCCTTGCCCTCTTGCCACATCGTTTAAACATCAAGTCTGGAGATACCTACAGTTAGGTATTATGCCATGTGCAATAACTGATGCGGAATATTATGTCTAAAAGGCAAATGAAAGCGATAATCCTGACCATCTTGATGGTCTTATGTTATATCACGCCAACACAGGCAAGGGTCTTCAAGGTTGCAGATTATAACGTAGAGAACCTATTTGACCTTACACGGAGTGGGACAGAGTATCAGGAATATATCCCGAATACCAGATATGGATGGACAAAAAAGATAGCCAATATCAAATATACCAATATTGCCAGGGTAATAAAGGACCTTGGGGCTGATGTCGTTGCCCTGGAAGAGATCGAGTCAAAGAGGGCCCTTATCTCTTTACGTGACAGGCTGAAGGATTTCGGTGTGGACTATCCATATCTTGCAATCGCAGACTCTAGACCCACAGCAGTCAAGTGTGCCCTCCTGTCTAAATTCCCGATCGTCAAGAAAAAGGAGCTGTGTCCTGAGGATGAGATAGCAAGGTGCATACTGGAGGTAACCATCGACATCCAGGGAAGGCCCCTTATCGTGTTTGTCAATCACTGGAAGTCAAAACATGGCCCAGAGAGCATGAGAATAGTCTATGCAGAGAGGCTCAAGAAGGAGATAGATGGCCTGAAGGCGAATACAGATTTCATATTGGTGGGAGATTTCAACTCGAACTACAATGAATATAAGACTTTTTTAGATTCTAAGGACCTAGACAATACCCATGGTATCACAGGGATCAATCAGGTCTTAGGAACTGTCAAAGGCAATAAACTGGTGGATGAGGAGACCTTAATACACCAGGGTTCAGACAGATATCTGTACAATTTGTGGCTTGAAGTCAGCAGAGATAGGCGCTGGTCTTATATGTTCTCTGGCAATAAAGAGACTCCTGACAACATGATCGTGTCTAAAGGGCTCTATGACAGTAGAGGGATCTCCTATGTCGATAATTCTTTTGACAAGTTTGCCCCACACTATCTATTCAGGGGAAACTTCATCTATTCCTGGCAACAGACCAGGAGTGGCAGGCACGAAGGTAAAGGCTATTCAGATCACCTGCCGATCTCTGCATACTTCTCTACTGAGCCCTTTCATTTCAGAGACAGGGGCAATGTCTTCCAGAGACCTGGCTATTTAGAGCAGAAAAGACCTGGGTCTCAACACATCCTGTTGGATCTAAACAGGGCCAGCAGAGAGGAACTCATGTCTATTAATGGAATCGGCCCCAGGCTTTCATCAAGGATTATAGCCGGACGGCCCTATAAGACTATATATGATCTGCGTAGAATAAGGGGGATTGGCCCTAAGAAGCTAGAGAGGCTCCGCCCTTATTTTATAGTCAGGCCCTAGATTAAACTCAGGTACCCCAATGAGATTCCGGCCATGTATTGATCTTCACGGTGGTAAAGTAAAACAGATCGTTGGATCTACCCTCAGCGACAGAGATCCTGAGGCACTTAAGGAAAATTTTGTCACTGATAGGCCTCCCTCCTATTATGCACGGCTCTTCAAGAGAGATGGTCTGACAGGTGGGCATGTGATTATGCTTGGGCCAGGAAATGAGGCCGCAGCCATAGACGCCCTTTCAGCATGGCCTGGTGGACTGCAGATAGGTGGCGGGATTACAGTGGATAATGCAAAATACTGGCTAGATCAAGGAGCAGCAGGCCTTATAGTGACCTCATATATCTTTAGCGGGGGCAGTATAGACGAGGAGCGTCTCAGGTCTCTTGCCGAGATCGTAGGGCAAGATCGGCTGATCTTGGACCTGAGCTGTAGAAAGAGGGCTGGAGACTACTATATTGTCACTGACAGATGGCAGCGCTTTACTGAAGTGGTCATATCTCCTGAGACCCTGAGGCATCTATCCAGGTACTGCTTTGAGTTCCTGATCCATGCAGCAGACGTAGAGGGGAGATGCAGAGGAATAGAGAGAGACCTTGTAGAATTTTTGGGATGCTGGACACCTATACCCACTACATATGCAGGGGGTGCCTGTTCAATCAGAGACCTCTATCTGATAAAAGAGCTCGGCCAGGACAGATTAGATGCAACCATTGGGAGTGCACTGGATATCTTTGGTGGCAAGGGCGTCTCCTATGCAGATGTAGTGGCCTTCAATCGGTCACAGAAGACATAGATCCTTCAATCACAAGGCCAAAGGTCCACATCCAGGCCAGAGACTTACTCAAGGCCTTTTCCCTGAAAACTACATCCTTTCTAGTGGAATGGATGTAGTATATCCTATGGCAAGAGAATCATAGATATCATGGTATTTTTATGAACATGATCCTGCCACCTCTGGTCTCTGCTCTCAGGTATCTGGCCATAATGATCCCTACTATGGCCCTGGGAATAGTCCTGGTCAATTTGGTCACCAATCTCAGACTGTTGCACCGTATCTCCTGGCTGGTGAGACCGATTACTAGATTCGGACACCTGAGAGACGAATGTGGTCTGAGCTTCATAACGGCCTTTGGTTCTCCGACAGCCGCCAACAGCATGCTGATGGAACTCTACCAGAAAGGCAAGATCGAAAAGAGGGAACTCTATGTGGCTTCTCTTACCAATTCCTTTCCAGCCATTATTATGCACCTGCGCTCTATGCTCCCTGTCCTTGTACCACTATTGGGCCCTACAGGCCTGGCCTATTTCGGGATACTGGCCCTTCTGGGTCTGATAAAGACCGGGCTGATACTCCTGACCGGGAGGATAATTCTGGCTCCAAAAAAGAATAACTATGCGATAGATAAAATAAATAAGAGGACAAGCCTCTCTTCAGCACTCTGGGAGAGTATTCGCCAGTCAAAGAAACTAATTATGAAGATAATAATTGTCACTGTCCCGGTTACCATAGCCACCTTTGTCCTGATCGATCTTGGGGCCTTTGATGCACTGTCTAGCCATATAAAAGATATAGCCAAATATCTCCCAATAGCTCCAGAGGGGATCCCTGTTATTGTCGCACAGTTTGTTAGCAGTATAGCGGCCTATACAGTGGCCTCCAACCTCTTGATCAATGGGGTACTCTCTGGCTATCAAATAATAGTCGTTCTCCTTGTGGGGAATATATTGAGCACTATCACAGGACTGCGATATATTGTCCCTTACTATATAGGTATCTTCGGTCTACGCCTGGGACTGGAACTCATGGTAATCTCTACTGCCCTGAGACAGGGTCTGGTATTGATAGCCATCTTTGTATTGATCAGTTTTCGATAAACTTCTAAATAGAATAGAGGGGTATGAATGCTTACAAGAGGAGTCTATTATGCATACAAAGAGACGGATAGAGGGAATTGAGACCTTAGGTTTCATTGGCGGAGGACAGATGGCAGAGGCCCTAATAAAGGGGATCTTATCCAAAGAGCTTTTAGAACCAGACCAAATCCAGGCATCTGATCCATCTGAGGTGAGAAGGAATCACCTCAAAGAGACATATGATATAGGGACAACACAGAGGAACAGAGAAGTAGTCCTGGCATCCGAGGCCATAGTCCTGGCAGTAAAGCCCCAGGTCATGGACGCAGTCCTCAAAGATATCTGCCCCTATATAAAAAAGGGTCATCTCGTCATATCTATAGCTGCAGGAATCACCCTGGCCTTTTTAGAGGCAGGTCTCCCTCCAAATACAAGGATAGTACGGGTGATGCCTAATACCCCTGCACTGGTCCAGGCAGGAGCCGCTGCATTCTGTGGGGGAAGGAATATCCATAAAGGAGACCTGGATATAGTCCTTCAGATATTGGAGGCAGTAGGCAGTGCAGTCAAGGTATCAGAGGACTTAATGGATGCAGTCACAGGGCTCAGTGGTAGTGGGCCGGCATATGTCTTTACATTTATGGAAGGACTTATTGATGCAGGGGTACGAGAGGGACTGCCAAGACCTGTTGCCCAGAAATTGGTATCTCAGACCGTACTGGGGGCGGCCCTCATGTGCCAGAGCACGGGCAGGCAACCGGCAGAACTCACCTCAATGGTAACTAGCCCTGGAGGGACCACTATTGCAGGTCTATATGCCCTGGAACGAGGTGCCTTTCGTGGGGTCTTAATGGATGCGGTTAGGGCTGCAACTGAGAGGTCTAGAGAACTTGGTGGATAAGTGGAAACAGCTATCTTGTTGCCTGGCGAGGTAATCTCGATGAGGTCAAAAACATGAGGCCTGCGACTATTGCAGATACAAAAAAGACCCATGGATAGCCAAAACGCATCCAGATAAGGCCTGCGACTGTTGGGGCCATTATGGATACCAGGTGCTCAATAGAATAGCTGGTAGATATAGAGGCCGTCAGCTCGTCTGCAGACTCAACGATCTTTGAGAGATAGGTCACGTGGGCCGAACGTAGAGAAAAGAGGCAGTCATCTACGATAAAACAGGCAAACAGACACGGGAGGACAACAGCTTGAGGAAGTATCTCTTCTGCCAGGCCATAACATGAACAGATCAATAGGAGTATCACAGAATCACCCATGAGGACTATTCTCTCTCCGAGCAGGTCAATGAGTCTTCCAAGATAGGGCTTTACAAACAGGCCTACTAGAGAGGAGGCAAGCACAAGTCTTGCCATATCTGTTGCGTCCTGGTGAAAGATCCTGATGAGTACCCATGGTCCAAAGACAAGGAAGATCTGCTTTCGTACACCAAAGAGGATGGCCAGGGAATAAAAGAGGGTGTATTTCCTGTTGAAGACAAATCTCTTACGTCGTATCCCAGTATGCCCCTTTTCCTTGAGAAGAAGGGCAACCAGGGCAGAAAAGGCCATGATTACACCAGCGATCCAATAGAGTTCTTTATAGCCAAGTCCCAGGCTGTCCATACCTGTCCAGATACAGATAGTGCCTATTATAGTACCCAGGCTCCTGAGGCTTCTGACCATTCCAAAGAGCTGTCCTCTGTTCTCAGGCTCACTGAGGGCCACGCTGAAGCTCTCTCTGATAGTCATTACTATGTGGGCCCCTACTGACCAGACAAACAACCAAATTGTTACCTTAATGACATCAGGCGAGAGGCTGGCAATCCCAAAGAGACCCAGGGCAGTAATAGAGCTGGCCCAAAACAGGATCCTTCCCTCCTTCATTGTGTTTACTGATGCCAAGAAGACAAAGAGCAACACCCCAGGCACCTCCCTGATACTCTCCAGGATACCCCTCTGATCGGCCCCTATGTCATAGACATCTACCAAAAAGTTATTGAGGCTGGTAAAAAAGATTCCACTGGCAAGGGCCCCCAGGAACGTGATAAAAAGAAAGATCGTACTTTGGTCTTTGAGGAGACCAGGCCTTGATAGGTGTATATTATTCTGACTGTATGGTGCCATAGACTGCCAAATAAAACACACCTGGCCTGGCTGTGCCAGGAGATCTGTATAGAGGACAATTGAGTATGGCTATTAAATCAAAGAGATATCTGGATCAGCTCGAAGAGGTCCTCAAGATGGCAGAGAGCGGGAAGGTCTATCCTGTCTATCTGTTTATAGGTGACAGGCCGATTATATCTCCACATATAGAGAGATTGATAGGCTGCCTGATACCTGAAGGGATAGACGACTTCAACCTCGATATCCTGCCTGCAGATTCCTTTTCAGAAGGTACTACACTGGAGCTCCTTGATACTAGAGGGCTATTTCCAGGTCGTAAGGTGGTCTTGCTCCAGGACCCGCCCTTTCTGGTATCTGCAGGCACTACAGAAGGCAGAGGCATCCTTTCATGGCTTGTCCAGAGGGCTGACCCGTCTTATTCAGTGCTTATTATCGAGTCTGAGCTGGTAGACAGGAGAGGTCCTTTTTATAGAGGCGTCAAGGGGTATGGGCCTATACTCGACCTGGACAGGGAGAAGAGGGATAAGAGACAGAGGGCAAGACTTGTAAGGGATCTTATCACTATGTGGTTTAGGGATAGAGAAGTGAAGATAGGGACTCAGGCAATCAATTATATCTTGGAGCAGGTTGGAGATGAAGACCTTGTGGCCCTTAAGACAGAGGTCAAAAAACTTTTATCGCAGGCAAAGAGACATACCAGTATAGGGATCAAGGATGTCCAAGATCTGGTAGTAAGACACAGAGAGGAAGAGCTATATCGGCTTACTGATGCCCTTGGAAATAGGGACCTGGATAGCTGTCTCAGCAGCCTCGATAGATTATTAGACCAGGGGGTCCATCCCCTGGCCATACTCCAGACCATTGCAAATTTTTTACAGAAGATGATAATATTGAGGTCTTCTATTGAGTACGGGCCAGGCCTTGAGGCAGTCAAAGATTTGAGCTATGAGGGCTTCAAGAATAAGACCCTTCCCCAGATCAAGGAATCTCTGGAAGACGTCCTGCCTATAGACTTTAAGACCCTACATCCCTATGTGCTCTATAAGATGAGCAGACACGTAGAGGGCTTTGAATTAAAAAATATGCTGGCCCTGATGTCTTCTATGGCCGAGTTAGACCTCGAGATCAAGGGAAACCATGTCTCAGATAGGGTAATAATTGAAAGGTTGATCTTTCAACTAATCCCATGTACTGATTAGAGCAGACTGGCTCTTATACCCTTTAACTCAAAACAAGTATTCACATTCCCTTACTGCCAGAATGTAGAGGTTACCTCAGGACTGTAATCACGCCCATACACCCTGGATGGTCTCTCCACACCTGGCACATCTTCCATTTAACAGGCGATTCTCCAGTATTGTGAAGCCATATCTCTTGATTATTTCAGCACCACAGGCCGGACAATAGGTATTTTCTCCCCCTTCACCCGGGACATTGCCTTCGTAGACAAATCGCAGTCCCTCCTCAAGGCCTATCTCCCTTGCAGTACGCAGGGTATTAACTGGAGTAGGTGGCCTGTCTAACATTTTATAGGTGGGATAGAAGGCAGTGACATGCCATGGAATTGATGGATCGACTCCCTTGATAAATCTGGCTATATCCCTAAGCTCTTCTTTAGAATCATTCCATCCAGGAATGACAAGGGTCGTTACCTCTACCCATACCCCCAGTTCATGCATCAGAGATACATTGTCAAGTACAGGCTGGAGCCTTGCCCCACACACCTCATGATAGAACTTCTCTGTAAAGCCCTTTATGTCGATGTTTATTGCATCCAGTACTGGAGCCAGATGCCGGGTCACGTCTGGACTCATGTAGCCATTGCTGACAAATACGTTCTTGAGTCCCTTTTTCTTCCCCAAGACTGCACAGTCATAGGCCAGCTCATAAAAGATTGTGGGCTCAACATATGTATAGCTGATGCTTTTTGCCCCATCTAATAGAGCGGCACTCACAACGTCCCCTGGCCCTGTATCTTCTCCTGCTATCTCCCCTCCATGTATATGTGGATACTGAGAGATCTGCCAGTTTTGACAGTGCAGACACCTGAAGTTACAGCCTACTGTAGCGATAGAGTAAGAGGCTGAACCAGGCAAGAAATGAAAGAGGGGTTTCTTTTCAATGGGATCTGAATTGGCCGATATCAATCTTCCATAGACAAGGCTATAGAGCCTGCCATCCCTGTTCTCCCGGACTCCACAGATTCCTCTCTTCCCAGGCCTGATGTGACAGTGATGGTTACAGAGTCGACACTGTACTTTTCCATTGTCTTCAACGTTATAAAAAAGGGCCTCTTTCATGTCAGGACCTCCTCCCTTCTCAGGCAGACTAGAGTTTTGTAAGATATGCAAGGATTGTGGTTGCAGATAAAATATCTTATTTTATATATTAATCACCTATTCAAAAAATACCATCAAATAAGTAAAAGGGGGATCCAGATGACCAGGATCAGAGACATGGCAGTATTTTTTGTACCTATCTCTCTTGTAATATTATTATCTCTGAGTAGATCTGTTATGGCTGTCCCACAGACAAAAAAAAGAGGTATCTTGGAGGGCAAGGTGGTGACACAGAAGATAGACAATCCTTTTTTGAAGGCCCTTGAAGAGGCAAAGAAGAGGGATAAAAAGGGACTCCATGCGAATACAACGGCACCAAATCCCTTTATAGAGTTATTGAAAAAGAAGGCCAGGCCTCTAAATAGGCCTTCTGAAGGCCATTTTCCTAAAGATATCTCTCCTAAAGGGAAAGAGGCTGAATAGTCTCCGCACTGAGACCCTGAAAAAGGCTACTCTGGCTGAGGGTATGTGGCAATGGAGATTGTCCCAGGATCGAATCTAGATATTGTCTTTGAGTTTGACTGGATAAGAGAGAGAGTCGATGTCAGGAGGGCAACAGTCTATGATATCAATAATGAGAGAATAGTGATATCCCAAACTACCCCCCCTGCCGCAAGCTATAATATTGGGAAAAAGGTCAAGATTACTTACCTCGTAAGGGAAGGAGATGGTTGGGTCCGATATGGTACTGACGGAAGACTGATAGAGATTGTCAGGGACTACAGGCTGTCTGGGTCTAAAACCGTGCAGGCAATAGTAATAATACCAAAGCCTGGATATGAGCCCTTTAATCTGAGATTGTCTTACAGATTGGAGCCGCCGCTTGACTGCGGTCTGGCCCTCTTTCTTAGAAGAGAAAAGGTGAATATTGTCAATATCTCGCTGGGCGGTGCCAAGTTTACTCATAGCAAAGATCATCCTGTGATGCCGAAAGAGAGACTAAAGTTGAGCCTACAGATAGATGGACAGGCCTATAATATTGAGGCACAGTCAATGAGAGTTTCGTCGATCAGTGGCCGGATGGCGAAAAGACTGGAGTCCGTAGCCATCCAATTTCTGCATCTTGACAGAAAGATAGAGAATCTTCTATCCGCCAAGATCAGGGAAATTGAGAGAAAGATGCGTTACAAAGAGATATATGGTGGAGATTAATCTCTGCCGGCCAGCGGATTAATGGACAGAGTGTCTGAACAGTTATGATAGAGATCTACTCAAGACTGTGGATAAGCTCTTCCATAATAGGGTCTAGACGGCCTCTCAGTCTCAACATGGCCTTGGTATGCATCTGAGAGATACGTGACTCTGTATATCCCATGACCTCTCCTATCTCACGCATGGTGAGGTCCTCATAGTAATAGAGAGAGACCACAAGCTTTTCTTTTTCCGGAAGGGCAGTTATAGCCTCTACCAGGATCTTTTTGACCTCATTTTTCTTCAGTATATTAAAGGGATCTGTCTCACTACCGCTTGCTACCAGCTCAAATGGGTCTTTGTTATTTTTCTCCTGCGTATCTCTCCTGATCATATTTATATCGAGAAAGCTTACATTTTTTGTCTTATCCAATAGTCTATAAAATTCCTCCAGACTGAGTCCCATGGCCTCGGCTACTTCCTCATCTTCTGCAGGACGCCCAAGTTCTTTCTCTAGACATTGATATGTCTTTGCCAACTCTGTAGATTTTTTGCGTATAGACCTTGGGACCCAATCTAGAGACCTAAGTTCATCCAACATGGCCCCACGGATGCGAAACTCTGCATAGGTCTTGAAACGGATCCTCTTTGTTGGATCAAATTTTTCAATGGCATCCATCAGGCCTATGACACCTGAACTTATGAGGTCGTCTGGAGATAGATTAGAAGGAAGATGCCTGGCAAGTCTTCCAGCAATATATCTTATCAGAGGCTGATACTTGAGGATCAATTCTTTACGCCTCTCTGGGGTAATGGCCTTTCCTTTACTGAAAAATGTATTGGTATAGTCCTTAATTACTATCCTGGAAAAGTCTGGTTTTATTTCCTTATCTTTTGAAAAGATATCTCTATCGAGATCTGATGCTGGCATCAACATGTTCATCCACTTCTCCTTGCCCAATCCGGGCTCTTTACTGGACCCATGGCCATCAGTTGGCTCCAGATCGGACCATTCTGATCTCCTATCCCTTAGACTCTGATCTTAGATAGATCAGAACAGCAACATCTATACCAGATAATTCAAAAGGCCCTTCCCCCTTTGAGAATGGGAGGTCTTGGACAGGGCCGCTATTGCACCAGACAGGTCTCGCAGGGTGGAACTTATAGATAAGTCAATATTTTGACCCAAGGTGACATTTTTTTACCAATTGGTACCTCAACCACGTATGTTCTTTAAAATTTGGGTAGTAGAGATATCATGGGCAAAAGCTATCCTTGCTACATATCCACCGGCCTCTTTCACTATTTTGGCCCCCACTATGTCTCTTTCCCTCCAGTCAGCACCCTTGACCAGGACCTCTGGGAGAGTGGCCTCAATAAGGCGCAAAGGGGTTGGGTCATCAAAGATTACTACATAGTCTACGGCAGCAAGACCTGCCAGTACCCTGGCCCTCATGGCTTCAGGATTTATAGGGCGTTCTGGACCCTTGATCTCACTTACAGATCTGTCACTGTTCAGGCCTACTACTAGATAGTCACCCAGTTGCCTGGCCGACTCCAGATACGAGACATGGCCTGCATGCAGAAGATCAAAGCACCCATTAGTGAAGACCATCTTCTGACCTGCCATACGCCTTTTATGGACTCTATCTATAAGAGAAGACAGGTCCAGAATCTTGGAACAGGCCATTGGCCACCAGGCCCTTGGGGGATGTGCAGTAAAGAAATCCCTCCGTGAAGACTCTATTCTATGCAGGTCCAGCCTGGTCATGATGACCTCCTCTTCTCTGTTGGCCTGGGCGAGGACCTCCCCTTGTGGTCCTATAATTGCTGATCTTCCGGCAAATTCCATGCCCCCTGAATTGCCCCAGACATTTGCCCCTGCCAGAAAACACTGATTCTCAATGGCCCTTGATCTCATCAAGAGCTCAAAAGACATCCCTCGGCTAAGAGGCCATAGAGCAGAGACAAGTATCAGGTCTATACCCTGATACATGAGATAGCGTGTGAGTTCTGGGAAACATAAGTCGAAGGAGGTTATCAGCCCTATACCCACTTCGGTATGCCTAAGGGTCAACCATAGATAAACAGGAAGGGAACCTGGGCTAAAGACAAGGTCTTCTCTCATTTGGGCAAAGAGATGTATCTTTCTATACTTATAAAAGGTATCATTGGGCCCGATTACATGAGTGGTATTAAAGCACCTCTCACCTGCTCCCTGTTTTATAGACTCGGGGAGTGTACCGACTATAAAGATCCCTTCTGCCTGTGCCAGGGCCCTGAGTCTATACAGGACCTCTGAGACCCCATGAACCAGATCCATATCTGAGCTATCTATAGGCCCTGTGGCCCATAGTTCAGGGAGCAGTAATAGCTCTACTCCAGCCCCTACTGCATTCTTGACTGCAGACTCAACCCTTCTCCAGTTGGCCTGGACATCTCCCTTTCTGGGAGTAAACTGGAAGACCCCCAAATTAAAGGTCGATCCTGTCTGTTTCACACAATAGACTCCCCAATTCTCCAGTCCAGGGTCTTTTTAATTCCATCAACAAGATCTATCTCAGGTATCCAGCCTAACACTGTCCTGGCAAGGTCTATATTGAGACAGCTCTTCTGGATATCTCCTGGCCTTGCAGGGGCCCTGTCTGGCATTCTAAGAGCATTATTCATAGGGTGTCTCCTGGAGACGGCCTCAAAAATGGTCTCAAAGAGGGTCTGGGTCTGGGTCTCCTTTCCTGTTCCTATATTTACTGCAGTCCTGCTTCCTCTTTCCAGGGCAAGGAGATTTGCCCTTACGACATCTCCTACATAGCAGTAATCCCTGATCATCCCCCCTGGATCAGAGGAAAAGTGATATATAGTACAGGGTCTATCTTGAAGGAGTGTGTCCATAAAGATGGCCACTACACCTGCCTCACCATTTGGTATCTGGCGGGGGCCGTAGATGTTTGCATATCTGAGTACTGTATAGTCCAGTCCATACTGATGTTGGTAAAAGGCTAAATAATCCTCAGAGACTGCCTTTGCAATGGCATATGGAGACAGGGGTTGTGGGGGATAGGCCTCAGAGGTAGGATACTCTTTGGCCTCTCCATAGATAGCGCCGCCAGAAGATATAAATATAATCTTATGGGTCTTGACTCTCCTGGCTGCCTCTAAGACATTGATAAAGCCCTCAATATTTACTGAGGCATCAAAGATTGGATCTCTGACTGAAGCCGGCACAGAGATCTGTGCTGCATGGTGGTTTATTACCTCTGGTCTCTCGTATTCTAAGAGTTTATAAAGCTCTCGGGACCTGATATCCATCAGGTAAAACCTTGCCTTGGGATGGATATTTTCTCGCCTTCCCGTATAGAGATTGTCTACTACTACTACCTCATGGCCTGCTTCTATATAGGCATCCACTACATTTGAACCTATAAAACCTGCCCCTCCGGTTACAAGGACCTTCATCTTACTGACTCCTCCTATGTTGCAACCCTCCATCTCGCCGGCCAGTGCTGGCATTTTGGAGGCTTAAGTATAAAAAAATACTCAAAACCTGTAGACATCGTATCCATATCTCGATAGTATCACAGACTGTCCAAGAGAGGACTAATAATTCCTATAGATTGAAAGAGATATGCTATGCCCAACATAACTTTTCTTCCTGCCAATGTCTCTATAGAGATAGATTCAGATGAAAACCTCCTGAGAGCGGCCATGAAGGCCGGGGTACATATCAACTCTTCATGTGGTGGTGCTGGAGTATGCAATAAGTGCCGTATCTTTGTAGAACAGGGTGAGGTCAAGGGAGAGACCCTGCCAGAAGGTGGATGGAAGGCCTGCCAGACCTTTCCTGTATCAGACGTAGTGGTCCGTGTGCCAGTTGAGTCTGAGGTAGACAGGAGGGTACTCAGACGACCAATAATACAAAAAGCTGCCTCCTGGATCAAGACCCAGGCCGAATCTATGAGATGGGAACTCCATCCTGTGATACAGAAGTCTCTTGTACACCTGCCCAGGCCAAGTCTCCAGGACAATCTAAGTGACCTTGACAGACTGAGACGTGAACTCGGACAGGATAGGTCACAGGCCATCTCTCTGGGAGTAGACAGCGAAGTGCTCTTTAATCTATCAGAATCGCTCAGAAAGAAAAATTGGGATGCCACGATCAGCCTGATGGAATGTACAGAGAGAGAAGTCCACCGTCTCATCCGCGTAGAGCCAGGAGACACCACTGGCAAACATCTGGCTGTAGCTGTAGACGTAGGTACTACTACAGTATCTGCGCAGTTAATAGATCTCAATACTGGAGAGACACTTGAAGAGGTATCGGATTACAATCCTCAGATCAGTTATGGAGAAGACGTCATATCTCGGATGGAATTTGCCAGGAAGGGAGACGGCCACCAGATACTACAGAAAAAGATAATCGAGTGCCTTAATAGACTCATAGGAGAGCTCTGTTCAAAATCGGGCAAGGAAATAGAGGCCCTGAGCCTGATAAGCCTGGCTGGAAATACAGTAATGATCCACTTTCTCCTCGGGCTCGATACCCGTTTTCTGAGATCCAATCCCTACACACCTGTTGCCACCCACTTCCCTCCAGTAAGGGCAGTAGATCTGGGAATAGATGTCCCAAGACACGTATATCTCTTTCTCGCACCGTGTGTTGCAAGCTATGTAGGCGCAGATATCGTGGCAGGAGTAGTAGGTATAGGAATCAATCGCCACCCCGAACTCACGCTCTTTATTGACATAGGGACGAATGGAGAGATCGTGCTTGGAAATCAGGACTGGATGGCATGTGCTGCATGTTCAGCAGGCCCAGCCTTTGAAGGTGGTGGTATGAAGCATGGAATGCGTGCCACTACAGGGGCGATAGAGGTAGTACATATCCACCCCAATACCTTTGAACCCATGATCCTGACCATAGGCGGGAAGAGGGCAAAGGGCATATGTGGCTCAGGTATAATCAGTCTACTTGCAGGCCTGTTTATGGCGGGCGTCTTGGATCAGAGGGGAAAGTTCTACAGGGACCTGGATACAGATAGGGTCCGGTCAGGCAGAGACGGCTGGGAGTATGTGGTGATAGATGCAAAATCAAATGCAATAGACCAAGATATAGTATTCACAGAGGCAGATATTGAAAACCTCATAAGGGCCAAGGGGGCCATGTTCGCTGGATATCTCACCCTATTGGAATCACTGGGCATGGGATTTGAGGACCTGGAACGGGTAATACTCGCCGGCAACTTTGGCAGTTACCTGGACCTGGACCAGGCCATTACTATAGGTCTGCTCCCAGACATCCCACGAGACCGCTTCTTTTTTGCAGGAAATACCTCACTCCTTGGGGCAAAGGCATCTGCCATTTCATTGCCAGTTACAAGAGAACTACACAGAGTAGCCAAGATGATGACGCACTTTGATCTCAGCAGCAATCCCCGGTTTATGGACCACTATGTGTCTTCTCTATTTTTGCCACATACAGATCTTGATCTTTTCCCATCAGTCAAGGTGGATTGATTCCATTGTCTTCCTGAAGGCCTCTGCATAGTCTTCGGGATAATGACCTGTGATCCACCTACCCTGCCTTTCGCTAAAGGCACCAGGAGAGCCTGGGAGCCTGGGCAAGAAGCAATAAAAGAGACGCTGGTCTGGATCGAGACTGTCAAAGCGTTTTGAGACCTCATAGCATGTGATCATCTGGGCACCAAGTCTGGCAAGGGTCTGGATAACCAGCCTGATACACATGTCCAGGGACCTCCTGGTCTCTGGGCCTGCCTCAAGTATGTTTCCCACATGACCAGTGGTCATTATCTGGACCTCGCCATGGCAACGCTGGGCCTTTGGCACATGGACCATGACATTTTTGTCCTCATAGAGAACCAGGCTGGCAGGCAGGTCCTTCTTCCCGTCCAGACGGGTATTGGAATGGATTGCCCTCAGATAGGTATCAAAAAATGGGACACCATAGCTCTTCTTATAAATGGCAGCAAAATATGCCACCTGATCTCCTACCGCATAGGTAGGTATTGATTCTGCAGGACTATTTCCAGGATCTACTGTCTCTATATAAGGGGGGATAAGGGCATACTGTTGGTGAATCTGTTGGTGAGATGCATGTAGTCTATAGCCAGAAGGAGAGAAGTCAAAGCCATAATTCCAGCCCCAGAGAGTGGCCGTGTACGGAATCTTTTCTCCCCTACCCTGCCTCTCTACCACCTCCTGTGTAACTGCCTTCCTCAACGATTCGAGCTCAGACTCGCACATGGAACCAACCTCTCTGACGTATGCTATATTGAGATTGAGGGCCATCTGTGTATAGACCCGCTGATAATAGAGCTGACGCAGACCTATTATGTCTTCAGAGGTCAGGTCCTCTGCCCTATATCTCACAGAATCCTGGGCCATATTGGCTGCATAGTGGCCCCAAGGGATATAGCTGTTTGCCCTGAGATACTCCCAGATGTGTGTCTGAGGCCCAGAGATATACTCACCTACTATTGGGCTGTCTCCCTGGACCCCAGGCATCAATAACATGGTCACTTTATATCTATCCGGAAGCGCAATATTATTTCCAAGGACATCAAAGAGTTCATGGTCATGGATAATAGGCCTCATCTCTCCAGATCCACTGTCTCTATATCTCAGGCCAATCGGTTCTTTCCTGTTGTCCAGTTCAAAGTCACATGCCAGATGGGCAATGGCCTTGAGGACCTCAGGATCTCTGGATGTCTGAGCCAGGGCCAGGAGTAGGCTCCTTGGAAGGTCCTTTATGGAATAGCTTTCTCTGCTCGTGCCTTTTAAGGAGCCAGCTAACAGGTCTTTCAGCAGCGGAATAGACCGATCTGATTCCCTGTACCCGGTCCTGAGTCTCAGCCTTTCCGGGTACTCAGAGAAGTACCCGGCCTGCCTGTAGAGGATATATGTAGTACCCCAGAATGGAAAGGGATTTGGTATCTCATATACCCCATTGGCATGGGCCACGGCCAGATCACCTGAAGGGAAATTGGCCTGATTATTGACTTTTCTGCCATCAGGGCCGTGGCCAATCACGGCCAAGGCCTCGCTCTGTCTATGGTTTATGACCCTATAACACGGTTGGTGCAGACCACATATAAATATCCCTGACGGGTCTACACATGTACGGGGTATCTTGTCCTCCACTCTCACTGCCTCCAATACCCTTTATCCCCAATGCACGCATAGCTTCGGAGCTAAGTCAATAGACATAAGGCACTACAGGGAGGATATATATCAGGAGATATGGTCCCAAGGGGACTCGAACCCCTGTTTCTGGCGTGAGAGGCCAGCGTCCTGGGCCACTAGACGATGGGACCAGAGAATAGAGTAAATGTGACTTCCTATTGTGTCAAGTCCTATGACAAAAATATACATATTGATAACCGATTACAGGCTGCTTTTCTCTAAGGGGCTAACCCTCACTCTGCCCTCTCCCCAGGAGAATCGAGATCATAGTCTGTAACACCGGCCCTGCCCAGACCGTAATCTTGATGCCAACCCCTTGGTACAGGCATCTTTTATATAGATCTGATCAGGCCTCTAGAAAGAGACGTGGCCTACCCATAAAGTCTGCACTGCAACAGACTCTCCTTCCAGAAGCCTCTCTCAGGCTATCTAGCCACCTGATACCCTGTCTACAACGGAGTAGATGGTGGTCAAGGATAAGGATATCCAGGTTCTGTGCCAGACGCAGAGCATTATCCCATGCCTGCCTCTGCTGTACATAACTATGTGATCTTAGATAGATAGGTGGACCAGAAGTAAGTACAATATCTGGTTGCCACTCCAAGATCTTGTCTATGGTCTCAGCATCCAAAAGCTGAATATCAGATGCATGAACAAAGATACGGCTTCCCATGTCGATTCGGGTCATGTGCCATGGGGCACTGCACTGGAAAAGCTCAGAGGCCCTTCTGAACAGTCCTCTGCAATCTCCATATTCAGGCCCAAGAGTTCACGCAGGTCTATGGACGCTGCAGAATTTTAGGTGTCAAGTCTGCATTAGATTTGCTCCAACAGTGTATATCTCGACAATGTGCCGGAATCTGCCGAAATGAGAGCTGAAAGGGGTTGGCATTGGCTAAAGTATATGGTCACCATGGAAGTGACTGAAAACAATATCTGTAGCAGTCTCTAGAGCCTCTATAATCTTTTGCCTGACCTTTATCCCTACTGCTACCTGAGTTGGATGTGGAAGCAGGCCATTGCGCATATATCCCAGGGCAATCCCTGGATCAATAACGATTTTACGTCTATCGAGTCTTACCAGACAGCAGAGACTACGAACCCCTAGAGATTCTGCTCCAAGTATCTCCAGACTTAGAGGCCTCTCTTTTTTAGTTGAGAGCATCTTGTGCATTCCTTCTCTAGCCCGACTTTACGAAATAGAGTCAGATACACCTCATAAGTAATAACAGATTCAATTCATCACTGATTTAACTCACTAACTCATGTTACGCAGTCAAAGGCTGCTGGGAGAATTCAGCTCTCAGCTTTCGCAACTCCTGAGAGGCCTGCTGTAAGGCTGCAAAGTACAGTTGAGTTTTTAACGGGTATCGGACAAGGCCACCTTGCAATTACTCTTGAGAGCCATAATAAGATCCCTCTTCAGGTCCAATTTCACAAAGCGCATGTTTTCTGCTGAAGCAAACCAGATATCAGTTCTATGGAATCTTGTTTTTGTGAGAGCCTGTAACATATTGCGAGCAAGTTCGTTCTTACTGGTCTTACGTCTTTCTTGGCCTGTTTTCTCGTCAATATATTTCTCTGTTCTGAAGACAATCGCAAGGCCAACTGGCAAAGCCATGCCTCAGGCCTAGTACATTGTGGTAATAAAATTGATCCCTTTAACATTGCAGCCTTTCGAGTGGTTATAATGTCAGCAGATGATTTCTTTTCATCTGTGTGGAATGTCTGTGGCGCAGCGTAAAGTACGAGGAGGTCTATCTGAACGATTACCATGAGGTACGTGAGGCCAGGAACAGGCTTGGCCAGTATTTTCAGTTTTACAACAGATGATTGCACCAGTCTCTGGGCTATCATGTCCCTGCTGAGGTCTACTATGGGCATCAGCTGGCTCTTGAGAAGGCCAAAATGGAATACCTCGGTATCCCAAAGGCAGGTCTTATTTTACCTGGTTCAAAATCGAATAAACCCATCCATGATTTCGTTTCTGGCTCTGCCGGGAGTTTCCTGGAGAATGGAAGGTAGTCTTTGAGACCAAAGCGATTAATAGAGGTGGTCCTTATATGGGACATGCCCAAAATATTACACCTTAAATAACGTGGTTTTCTCTCTTGACTATGGGGTACACTTGTAATAATATTATTTAAGTTTCGGAGTTGGATTAACCTCTTGAAAATTAAGTAAAAATACATTTTTTGTTGCAGTATTCAATAAGAATATATAACTATTATAGTTTATATTATACGTTTAATGTAGCAACATAAAGCTAATTCGTGTGTTGCATGAAAAAACTCTTTAATTACAGGCTGATATATTAACTCCGAAACTTGAGTAATATAAGTAATACGTAGGGATTATTCCGCATGGCCAACTAACTAAGCGATGAACTACGCTTACGTCTACGCCGGACTGCACATCCAATCGGCCCTTCCAATCCCGGAATGGGCCGCGTTCGAATGCGCTGATTCAGACGGGGCCGATGTTTACATTCGCCTGGAGAACGGCTCGCGGGACTGGGAAATGCCCGCGCCGGATGCCCCAATAGTGAGCACCGATGAGTACTGCTTCAGTGTGCCGGAAGTGGGCGCTTACCGGGTGACGCATGGCCGTGAGATCCGCATTGCCCCTGACCACGGAACCTGTTGGCGGGAAGTGCGCCTGTTTTTGTTGGGGTCGGCCTGGGGCGCGCTGTGTTACCAGCGTGAGCTGTTGGCGCTGCACGTCAGCGCGGTGCGCGTGGACAATGGCGCGATTGCTTTTTGCGCTCATCCGCAGAAGGGCAAATCTACCCTGGCGGCTTATTTAACGGAAGCAGGCCATCCCCTGGTCAGCGATGACCTGACCCGCATCGAGATTCCCGCCCAGGGGCTGCCTCTGATCTACCCCGCCGCCCGTCACCTGAAATTGTGGTGGGACGCCCTCGATGCCCTGGGCTGGCAATCCCCCTCGATGGTACGCGACCACTACCGCTTCGAGAAATTCTATTTACCGCTGGACGGGAACGGCCAGATTCAACCCTTGCCATTACACGCCATCTACGTCCTGGAATGGGGCGAATTGGGCATCACCCAACGGACCGGCCAGGCAGCCCTGCATGGATTGGTCAGCGCGGCCACCTATCGCGGCACGCTGCTGGAGCCGATGGGCAAGATGGGCTGGTATTACCGCCAATGCCTGGAACTGATCCGGCGCATTCCCATCTGGCAGTTCCAGCGCCCTAGGGATCTGGCCCTCATGGATCAGGCCGTGCGTTACTTGCAAAATCACTGGATGAAAAATGGAGATTTGTATCACATCAAATCGAATTACTCCCAAAACCCGCCTCCATCGGGCCGTGGACATCCCCTTCACCAGAGTCCACGACGAGATGTTGGCCCTCGATGAAGATGCCGGATACTATTATGTGCTGAATGAGACCTCCAGCCGGGTCTGGGAACTGATCGCAGAACCTGCCTCTGTCGAAGCCGTCTGTGAGCGTCTTTGCCAGGAATTCAGTGTAGACGCCGACACCTGCCTGCGCGAAGTCCTCCATCTGCTCCACGGCCTCCACAAAGCCGGGCTGATCAAATTAGTAAACGATGTCATTGCGAGGAACCCAAACGGGGTGACGAAGCAATCCCCTCCTGATAAGAGGAAGATTGACAAACCATGCGCCGAATAACAAACTCTCTCCTCAAATTTCTGCGCCAGACCCCGGAACGGCGCGGCCTGCTGCTTGAAGCAGTCCTTGGGCTGACCCTGGCGCGGCTGAGCCTGCGGTTTTTACCCTTTCGGCAATTGAAACCTTTTTTCAATCGGCCCGTGCGCGGGCCGCAAGTGGAAGGCAGGCAACGCGAACGCCTGCGAAAGGAGGTGGCCTGGGCTATCGAAAAAGCCGCAAGACTTTTGCCAGGCGAGACGGTGTGTTTCCCGCGCGGCATAACGGCGCAGGCCATGCTGCGGCGGCGCGGCGTGAGTACCACCCTGTACTACGGGGTGACCACCGGCAGCAAAAACGGCTCCACCGCCCATGTCTGGGTGCAGGACGGTGCGCAGGGCGTAGTCGGCATCCCCACAACTGAGACCTACCACATCCTGGCCCGTTACCCGGAAACGGCGTGCGAAGTGCGTGGTGCCGAGTGAGCGTAGCGCAGACCGTGAGACCTGACACGTGATACCCGATACCCTTAATCGCCAACTAACTAAGGAGGAATGAAATGAACACCGAGACCATTGAAACCCAACCCTTTGACAGAGTTTACAGAGAGCGAAGCCGAACTGCTCAGGGTGAACCCGGAGAACCCCAAGCCCCCCGCCCGTGGGTCACGCCGGCCTTCGAGTGTGTTCCATTGAAGGAAGCGTTGTATATGCAGGGGTCTGTTAATGACGGCGGAGTTTTTACTAG
>JALTHG010000089.1 GCA_027004715.1 Deltaproteobacteria bacterium | reverse complement strand
TTTTTCAGATCAAAAGGCCACCACTGGCCGGGGATGTGAAGACTTACGATGGCCCCTATCTTATGACCTTGACACATGGTCAATAAGACTGATAAAACTATAAATATGACTTATAGGCAGATAGGTTTAAGGGATTGGCCCAACAAAAGGGTAAAAAAAGGAGGCTTTCAAATGATAGAGGTCAAAAAGATTCTGTTTCCTATAGACTTTTTTGAGAATTCACCTAAGATCTTGCCTTATGTAAAATTCATGGCAGAAAAAATGGGGGCAAAAATAGAGCTCATTCATGTGGTGAGGGGAGCAGGAGATTATGCCGGTTTTGAATTGGGTATTGCCTGGTATTCTTCTCTCAAGGAGGATCTTATAGGCGGTGCTGAGAAGGCAATGAGCCGCTTTGTAGATGAGTACATGTCTGATATAAAAGACGTAAAGACTATAGTAGAGGTAGGGGATATAGCAGAAAAGATTATAGATTATGCCAATAAAAATGGGATAGATATGATTATAATGGGGACCCATGGAAGAAAGGGTCTGGAGCAGATCATGTTTGGTAGTGTAGCAACAGGTGTGGTCAGAGATGCCACTTGCCCAGTCATTACCATCAATCCATATAAGGTAAATCTATAAGCCCAGATTATGCAGCTTGCAAGTTTGCCGGAGGTGCAAGGCGGAGGGTACGCAGACGTACTATGGTCATTCAAGTGCCCGACAACGCAGCAAATTCGGTGAAATTGCGAGCCCCTTGTGGCTTCAAATGCCGGACGTTTCTGCTGTTGGAGACTGTCACCATTTAGGTGAATATTTTTTGACATTATATTAACGATAATCTACTGAAATTATAAAAGGAATCATCTTGTTCGGCATTTGAAGTGCATAATCTGGGATAAGGGATGTGAACATTACCTATAGTCATCAGAAAGACAGAGTCTGCTACTCGTCTGCAGGATAAATCCAGACAGACGAGTAGCAAAATTCCCTCTAAGAAGGTTCTTTTTTGGCCAAGAGTTCAAAAAATTCCCCTACAACAGTCATTACCTCTCATCTCAATGCAGATTTTGATGCGCTGGCCTCTTGCCTGGTTGCTACCAAGCTCTATCCTGGGGCACAGATCGTGTTGCCTGGCTCTCAAGGAAGAGATCTGCGGGACTTTCTCCTGAAATCAGGCCGCTATTTTATAGACATAAAACGCCTGAGAGATATAGACCTCGATCAGGTAAGGCTCCTGGTAATAGTAGATACCAACCAAAAAGACCGAATTGGCAGATTGGCCCCTCTCTTAGATAGACCTGATGTAGAGGTACATCTATATGACCATCACTCACCTCTTTCCTCTGGAAATATAAAGGCCACAAAGGTCTTTTTCAGGCCTGTAGGTGCAAATACTACCCTTATGATCCATTTTCTCAGAAAGAAGGAGATAGATATAAGTCCTGAAGAGGCCACCTTTCTGGCTATGGGTATATATGAAGACACCGGGTCTTTTACCTTTAGCTCTACTACTCCAGAAGACCTGGAGGCGGCTGCCTGGCTCCTGTGCAGGCGTGCAGACCTCAAGACAGTATCTGAATTGCTTGGACACAGATTTACCCCTGAGCACGTAGAACTCTTAAATGACCTCTTGAATACTGCTGCTACCTATACCCTGGTGGGTATCCCTGTTACTATCGCAAAGACATCGTCGCCGACCTATGTGGATAACTTCGCCCTCCTGGCCC
Source organism: Deltaproteobacteria bacterium (assembly GCA_027004715.1). Lineage (GTDB taxonomy): Bacteria > Desulfobacterota > Dissulfuribacteria > Dissulfuribacterales > UBA3076 > JALTHG01. The sequence goes on along the minus strand of JALTHG010000089.1, from coordinate 44,001 downwards.
GTGAAATCATGGATATGGAGAGGCTTTCTGTATTCTTTGCTATAGCCTCTATGGGGGGCCAGATATTGATAGTAGGCCGTAGTCGAGATGAGAGGCTGGATGTAGGAAGACTCCTGAAGGCAATTGGTGGGGGAGGCCATCCCATGGCTGCATCTGCTACCTTGAAGGGCATGACCCTGGCTGAGGCCGAAGAACGTCTCCTCTCAGAACTACACAGACAGTTAGGGACAGAACCCAAGGTAAAAGATATAATGTCATATCCAGCTATCTCAGTCCTGCCCGACACCTCGATTTCTGAGGCCCATGACAAGCTGACGCGCTATGGCATTACCGTACTTCCTGTAGTCTACAGAGGTAAGGTGCAGGGCCTTATTTCTCGCAGGACTATAGAAAAAGCAATATACCATGGACTCTCTGATCTGATGGTACGTGAGTATATGACCACGGACTTTGAGACAATCTCTCCAGAGGATACCTTTACCAGGGTCCAAGAGATTATAGTCAATCACCGTCAGCGCTTTGTCCCTGTAGTAGATGCAGACCAGATAAAGGGGGTGATCACCAGGACAGACCTGCTCCAGATATTGACTGGAGATCCCACAAGACAACCTGATGACCTGCTCTCCGGAAGGGAACAGCGCAAGAATGTCCTCTCTCTGATGAGAGATAGACTCTCACCCCACACGCTCGATCTATTATTAAATGCAGGAAAAGTGGCAGAAGACCTGGGCTTTCATGTCTATGTGGTGGGGGGTTTTGTGAGAGACCTGCTATTGAAAAGGCCTAATCTGGATATAGACCTGGTGGTTGAAGGAAATGGAATAGTCTTTGCTGAGGCCTTTGCCCAGGCCCTTGGGGCAAGGCTCTATACCCACCAAAAGTTTGGGACTGCAGTTATAATCCTCCCTGATGGTTTCAAGATAGATGTGGCGACTGCCCGATGGGAGTATTATAAATACCCCGCTGCCATGCCCACAGTGGCCCTTTCATCTATAAAACTGGACCTATTCCGCAGAGATTTTACTATCAATACCCTGGCCATTAAGCTAAATCGCAGGGAATCTGGCCTCTTAATAGACTTCTTTGGTGGTCAAAGAGACCTCAAGGACCACATCATAAGGGTCCTCCACAGCCTGAGTTTTGTGGAGGACCCGACCAGGGTCTTTCGGGCAATCCGTTTTGAGCAGAGATATGGTTTCAGGTTGGGCAAGCATACCTTGAGGCTGATCCAGAATGCACTACGTCTTGACATCATATCAAGGCTCTCTGGGAGGCGTATTTTAAGCGAGCTCATCCTGATCCTGAATGAACCTGATCCAAGACCTGCCATCAGGAGGATGGACAGGCTGGGAGTGCTGAAGGCGATCCATTCAGACCTCAAGTTGGGGCCAGAGATGGAAGAGCTCCTTGGCCATACCCATGATGTCCTGGCCTGGTATGCCCTGCTCTTTCGTCCACAGAGACCAAAGAAGTGGCTGGTATATCTGCTGGTACTCCTAAATGGACTGAGGCCCAAAGAGGTAAAGAGGCTGGTAGACCGTTTGGGCCTTGACGGCTCAGACAAAAGGGCCTCTGTAGAGGGAAAGGAGATCGCAGAGAAGACTATGGAGGTCCTTTCCAGGAGGCCCTTTATGAAGGATAGCGAGTTATATTGGCTGCTCAGGGGGCTAGATCTCGAGGTCCTCCTCTATCTCTTTTCAGTTATCAGGGACGAGGATGCCCGACAGGACATATCCAGGTATATTACAGACCTGCAGGATGTCAGACCTATGCTTACAGGAAAAGACCTGAAAGACATGGGTCTAAAGCCAGGTCCCCTCTTTCGGACCATATTCCATAGGCTGCTTGAGGCCAGACTGGATGGAGAAGTCAGGTACAGAGAGGATGAGATAGAGTTGGTGCGGAGAGAATTTCAGGCGAAGTCTAAATCTGAAGTCTGATCCATGGATTTTCCCAACATTATTCAGAAGGTCGCAATACTCACGCCACCTATACTCCTGGCAGTTACTGTGCATGAGATGGCCCATGGGTGGGTGGCCTATCTGTTTGGAGATCCTACTGCACGTAGCCAGGGACGCCTTACACTCAATCCTCTACACCACCTGGACCCCATTGGTACCCTTGTGTTTTTTCTCACCCAGACCATAGGTTGGGCAAGACCTGTACCGGTCAATCCCAGCTATTTTAAAGATCCCAAGAGAGACATGATCTGGGTCGCGCTGGCTGGTCCTGCAGCCAATATCTTTTTGGCAGTAGTGAGTGCCCTAGTTATGAGGCAGATCCCTGCGCTATCAGGTCCATCTCCAGGACCCCAAGGCCTCTTCTTCCGCCCAATCTTCTATATGGCATATGTGAGTGTCCAGATCAATGTAGGGCTTGCGGTATTCAATCTCATTCCTATCCCACCACTTGATGGTAGCAAGGTCCTCATGGGGATACTTCCTCCTGATCTGGCAGGACCATACCTGGAGTTTGAGCGATATGGCTTTCTGTTGATCCTGCTGCTCGTCTTTACAGGGCTAATAGACAGAGTTATCGTCCCAATAATTACCTTTATTGTCAGACTCCTCTTGGGGACCATATTTTGAGGTGGATTTATGGCTGGACAGATAAGACAACGGATATTGAGTGGCATGAGGCCTACTGGAAGATTACACCTGGGGCACCTGCATGGAGTACTTGATAACTGGAAGCGCCTTCAGAAGACATACGAATGCTATTTCTTTGTGGCTGACTGGCATGCACTCACAACTAATTATGAGTATCCACAAGATATCCCATCAAATATAGAAGAGATGGTGATAGATTGGTTAGCTGTGGGGATAGATCCAGATAAAGTCACTATGTTTGTCCAATCTGACATAAAAGAGCACGCAGAACTCCAGCTCCTGCTCTCTATGATCACTCCTGTCTCCTGGCTGGAGCGCAATCCTAGCTACAAAGAGGGGCAACAGCAGCTCAGGGACAGAGAGCTTGCTACCTTTGGATTTTTGGGCTATCCGGTCCTGATGGCAGCAGACATCCTTATGTATAAGGCCAATAAGGTGCCTGTAGGGGTAGACCAATTGCCTCATCTGGAACTCTCCAGGGAGATCGCACGTAGGTTCAACTATCTCTATGGAGACGTGTTCTCCATACCAGAGGCCATCTTGACAGATGTCCCAAGGCTTCCAGGTCTGGACGGCAGGAAGATGAGCAAGAGTTATAATAACTCTATATTTCTGTCAGATTCTCCAGAGATAGTGAGGGAAAAGGTCTCTAATATGATTACTGATATAGAGAGGCCAAGGTTAAAGGACCCTGGTGATCCTGAAAACCGATGTGTAGCCTTTAAGCTCCACCGACTCTATCTCCCTCCAGAACGTCTGGAGGTAATTGTATCTGAATGCAAGGCGGCCAGACGGGGCTGTGTGGCCTGTAAAAATGAGCTTGCCGAGGCCATTATCTCTCAGATGGCCCCGATCTGGCAGAGGAGAAAGAGCTTGGCCACAGAACCTGAGAGGGTAAAGGCCATACTGGCAGAAGGAGCCAAGAGGGCTAGAGAGGTAGCGCAGTCTACGATGGCCCAGGTCCGGAGTGCGCTTTGGAACCGACATGTCAGGTAAGGATAGAGGCCTTTGAGGGGCCTTTAGACCTGCTTCTCCACCTGATCTACAAAAACCGGCTCAAGATTACAGATATCCCCATAGCCACAGTAACTGCACAGTACCTGGAGTATATAGAGTTTATGGAGACTGCACTAGATGTAGTAGTGGCAGGTGAATATCTGGTCATGGCCGCTACCCTGATGCAGATAAAGTCCAGGATGCTCTTGCCGAGGTCTGATCCTGTAAGTCATGAAGACGATCCCAGGATTGAGATAGTCAGGCCCCTTCAGGAATTGGCCCAGATAAGGAAAGCGGCAACAGGCCTGAACTCTATGGCCATACTGGGCAGGGATGTGTTTGTGCGAGAGGGGGGATTAGAGGGTCAGGGATCTGAGTCCTGTAATGAGGTCTCAGGGTCTGAAAGGACCTTTGATGTAGACCTTACAGACCTCATTACTGCCTTTAGAGAGGTGCTGGGTAATAATACCCTCCCTAGGGCCATTGAGATCACCAGGGCCAGGGCCAGCCTCTCTGAACGGATAAAATCTCTATCAGAGATGCTGGATCAGGCAGAGAGGATACATTTCTTTGAGCTCTTCAGGGAGGAAGACAGAGAGATGATCATTGTCACGTTTCTTGCCTTGCTGGAGCTTGCCCGCCTGGGAAAAGTTCGTCTTTTACAGGAGTCCTCAGGTGGAGATATCCTGGTACTCTTGAGACACAAGAGACAGGAGACCTATACAGAAGGGGCCCAATAGTCCTTGACCTGTCGGGCCCCTCTATAGGATTCTATCAGTACAGAGAATAAAGCCTGGCTCTGTCAGCTACATGGGCACAACTAGTTTCTCTGAGTCTTCATTCCAGGAAAGGATGATGTACCAGAGGGCCATTACCAGAAAGATGAGGGCCAGGCTCCCACCATAGCCAAGCCATGTATCTGGCATGTAGACAAAGTGTCCAAATTTGCCGGCATTAGTCACACCGTCATCCAGCCATGCCTCCATTCCTTCCCAGTCATGGAACTTGAACCACCCATCTACAACGGCATTAGAGAGACCAAAGAAGAGACCGACTAACCACAACTTGATCTGTCCTTCACCCATACGCCAGAGGGCTCCACTACCACAACCACCGGCAATGACACCACCAAACCCAAAGATAATACCTCCTACAACGGCACCCCAGCCGCAGAAGCCACGGACATACCATATAGTCTCCCGAAGGCCAGTATACTTGAGGACTGCGCACCCTGCAGCCAGGATAGCTATACTCAGGGCAACGGACTTGGCCATTGTTCCATCACCAGACAGATGGGGTTCACGAAAACCCTGAATCATGCACCAGCGCCCGCGCTGCATTGTATAACCAATGCCACTCGATATGAGCAATAACCCACTGAGCCGCACTATGGAGTCCTTGCCACTGCCTGCATAGACATTGGCTCCCCATATAAGGACACCTATGGCTACTAGCCCCAAAATGACCTGGAGTGGCATGGGAAAGTTGATGGTCTTTGCACCGCCAGAACCCCAGGAGATATGCTCCATTTCCCAATAGAGATACTTGACAGCAATTGCTGCCCCGATGATGAGACCTGCCATCATACAGAAGCCACTGCCAGAAAGATTCCCCAGGGCATTATAAAAACCACCTATGTTACATCCACCTGACATAGCGGCACCAATGCCCATGAGTGTCCCTGCAAACACTGCCTTTACCAGTTCCAGCATCGGAGGTATCCTGATAGCGAATTCTCCTGCCAGGCAGGCCGAGATAAAGGCACCAGCCACAAAGCCCAGACCGATGACAGAGCCACTATTTATAAAGATACTTGTCGGCTTGCCTTCATCAAACAGGTGTATATGCAGGCCATAGAATATCCACTGGGCCCAATTCCTCACTGCACCGACTGCACCCCATGGCCTGGCCCAGGCAAATATCATGATACTCAACAGGGCGACCATGATCCCACAGACTGTGGTACTCCAACGCTCCTGAAACAATCCCTTATAGAAATCCTTGACTGTCTCTCCCATGCTTTCACTCATCAGTCTAGTCCTCCTCAAACATTCATGATGACAATATAGACAAGTTTTTCATAGCAGTCTCCCTGGAAACTGTCAAGCCTGATATTTTATTTTCTCTGAATATTTTTATGTATCTATAACTGACCACGATCAAAATTGAGGTCCAAAGGAACGCTAAGATCCTGTAATGGTGGAGCTATCGCCTGGATTTGGAATCGGCCTCCAGGGCCCTTGGGTCTCATAGAGACATATGAGCAGTCTTTTTAGTTCATTGGCTGTCTTAGTATAGTTTAAGGCCTCTCTGAATACAGCGCTCCCGCGAAGTCCTCTACTATAATATGCCAGGTGCCTTTTAGACAGTAAGAGGCCTCTAGAAAGTCCATAGAAGTCTATAAGATACTCAAGGTGTCTCTTTGCAACACCATACTGGTCTTCAATGCCTGGAGCTCCTTTGTCATTGCCTGTCTTTAGAAAATAGAGTATCTGCTCGAATATCCATGGCCTGCCAAGCACACCCCTTCCGATCATGATCCCATCTGCTCCTGAAACCTCAAGACATAGTCTCGCATCCTTTGGACCTTGGATATCGCCATTCGCAATTACAGGGATAGATACGGCATTTTTTATCTCCCTGATCGCTGACCAGTCTGCCTTTCCAGAAAACATCTGGCTGCGGGTCCTGGCGTGGACAGTGACCAGAGATGCACCAGAGTCCTGGGCGACCTTGGCTATTCTGCTTGCATTTATGCTCCTGTGGTCCCAACCAAGGCGAATCTTGACACTTACAGGTATGCTTATTGCTTTTACAACCCCTTCTATGAGCCTTGCTGCCAGGAGCTCATTGCGCATGAGATCTGCACCGGCCCCACTCTTTACTACTTTGTGCTGTGGACACCCCATATTTATATCAACTATTGTTGCGCCAAGGGATTCAGCAATCTTGGCGGCTCTAGACATAGTACCCGGGTCTGATCCAAATATCTGGACTGCCAGAGGGGATTCCTCTTTTGCAGTCCTGATCATAGTCAGAGACCTGAGATTGTCATGTACAAGGGCCTGAGAAGAGACCATCTCACTTACAGTGAGTCCTGCCCCAAACTCTCTGACAATGCTCCTCAGGGGATAGTCTGTAATCCCTGCCATAGGTGCAAGGATGAGATTATTAGAAAGGGATAGAGGACCTATGGTAAGGGGCCGGAGATATTGTATAGTGGACATGGATATAGAGATAGACTCAAAGTTTAAGGATCAGGGCAATAGGTATATCATAACCGTTCACATTACCCTCCTGGCCAGGGGGGAACAATTAGAGTATATCATATCTCTTTTGTCTTGAGCCATGCTTAACAGTAAATTGACTGTACTATCTGATCCTGTATAACCTGGCGGAATAGAAGGGGCCTTATGAGTAGGGAGCGCGTATTAATAGCCAACCGTGGAGAGATTGCCATACGCATAATGCAGGCCTGTAAGGACCTGGGCCTGGACTATGTGGTCGTGTACACAGAGGAGGACAAGTCCTCTCTGCACGTCCGACTTGCACAGAAAGAAAACGATCTCAAAAGGGCCTATCGCATATCGAACTATAGAGATCCCAATGAGATCTTCTCAGTGGCAGACCAGGCCAAATGTACTGCCATACACCCTGGATATGGTTTTTTTGCTGAAAATTCTGGTTTTGCAAGGAGGGCCACCATGAGGACCAGGCCCCTCACTTTTATAGGCCCCAGGTGGGAAGTCATAAGAGATCTGGGCAGTAAGATCAATACCAAACGTCTGGCCAAAGAGCTCCATATACCAGTAATTCCTGGCTCTGATAGATCGATCTATAATGAGATGGAGGCAGAAGGAGTAGCAGAAGAGCTCTTCTTTCTCCAAAAAGAGCAGGGAATCCAGCATCCGTCTGTGTTGGTAAAGGCGTCTGCTGGTGGTGGAGGTATGGGTATTGAAGAGGTCAGCCGTCTTGATACCTTCAGGATGGTCTACAGAAAGATACAGAACTATGCCAAGCGGCAGTTTGGCGATGAAGGGGTACTTATAGAACAGTGTCTAAGAGACTATCAACATCTTGAGGTGCAGCTCTTATGTAGCTCTCATGGCGAGGTAGTGCACTTTGGGACCAGGAACTGCACTATACAGAGCACAGGAAGGCAAAAGAGGGTAGAGGTGGCCCCTGGGTTTGACCCTGCAGTATGTAAATATCCCTTTGATGCAAAAGGGGTATTAGATCAGATAGTGAGGTATTCTGTGCGTATGGCAGGTCATGTTGGTTATGACAATATAGGGACCTGGGAATGGATAGTGTCCAGGGACGGTAGTCCCTATCTCATGGAGGTCAATACCCGCATACAGGTAGAAAACGAGATCTCTGCCTCTATCTCCAGGATAAAGGGGGCTACAGGACCCACAAATCTGATCAGAGAACAGATAAGGGTAGCCCTTGGGGACAGACTGGGCTTTACTCAAGATGATGTATCTTTTAAGGGTACCAGCATAGAACTCAGGATTGTTGCAGAGAATACCAATAGGGGCTTTGTGCCCTGGTGTGGTACTATTACACGTTTTGATTATCTAGATAGGCCATGGGCCAGGGTCTATTCACACGTACCTAGAGACATCCCATATAAGATCCCTACAGAGTATGACCCAAACCTTGCCCTTGTCATTATCTGGGGACAGGATACAGAGCAGGCCAAAGAGAGGGCAAGACAGTTTCAGAGGGGAATCGTTATAGAGGGCAAGGGGATGGAGGGCGAAAATATTGTCACAAATCTGGACTATCTCTACGACAGGATTGGATACATACTTCAATTTTGATCGCCTTTAGGCACTGAACGGTTAATCTGGATGCATATAGACCAGGTACATATGACAGATAGTGGAAAATTACTTAGTCGGCTCGCTGATCGAATTTCATATCTCATAGATATAAAAGGAGAGAGCACCTGGGGCAATCTGGATGAACTCCAGAGACAGGTCCAGGACCTTCACCGCTCCCTCTTTGAGATAAAGGAGGCAGAACTCTATAAGGAAATCGACCGGATTGAGGATCGAGTCTCCTTTCTGGAAGACAGGATTGCCAGGAGACTCACCCCTGCAGAGGTAGTAAATATTGTGAGGAGTGTTCAGCGTTTCACACTTACAGATATACTGGAGAACGTGTATGATTCCTATACAGAGTTGGGTGGCGAGGGAGAATGCAATATTGATCCTGCAGTAGTGGTAGCCAGGGCCACTATCTCGAGGAAGGTAAAAAACAGGCTCTATAGTCATCAGGTCATGGTCATAGGGCATGAAAAGGGCCGGGGAGAAGAGTATCGGAATGGGGGGTGTGCCAGGCCGTGGGGAAATGATAAGGCCCTGAGATATATGCTGGTGGCCGAGACCGAGGGCATCCCTATACACTCCTTTATCTTTACCCCTGGCGCATATCCCATAGAGGACTATCCAGGAGCCGCACAGCAGATAGCCCGCAATATATATGCAATGGCAAGGCTAAAGGTCCCTATAGTCTCTTTTATATCAGAGGGTGGTTCTGGTGGTGCAGAGGCAATAGGGCTCTCAGATCTCAGGCTCATGGCCTCAAGGGGCTACTATTCAGTCATATCTCCAGAAGGCGCAGCTGCCATAGAGGGAAAGATAAGGGAGGGAGAGAAGCTCCCCAGAGACCTTGTGGAGCACTGCGCAAGCCAGCTGAAGATAACCGCCTCTGACAACCTGAAACTGGGTACTATTGATCGGATAGTAGAAGAGCCCCCCCTTGGGGCAAGACGGGAAGACTATGGCTTTTTCCGCAGGCTCCGTTATGAGATGGTACGTGCCACCGACGAGGTAGTCCTGAGGACCAAAAACTTTCGTGCATTCAGGGCCTATGCCCTGAAGAGACAGGGAGAAGAGAAGGTGAGTGTCCCAGAGGACTTTGATTTAGTCATCAACTGGAACCTCACAGAGCTTGAGATAGAACGGCTTCTAGAGCTCAGGTCCAAGAAGTATAGGGAATTGGGCAAGGGCTTTTTCCTCAAAAAGAGCAGGGGACTGGGTCAAAAATTCAGAAAGGCCAAGGCCATTGCCAGTAAGGGCTATTATGAGCTGAGATATGGTCTCCTCAGGCTACACCACCGAAATGTCCAAAAGGTGATAGAAGAGGTCTCTGGTGAGGGTTCAGTATTTTTCAAGAAGGTAGCTGAGCCTGTCAGGGCAGCCTATGACTTTGTCTTTCCTCAGCCAAGACGTCCTGCAAAGGTCATACGTCCAGATGGACCAGACCGTAGATCGATCTTTGCTGAGGAATGGGAGCCCTATGTCAGTCCTCTTGCGAATGAAGACCGTACGGTTACCTGTCCCAATGCATCTAAATATGGGTGCATGGACCTGTGGGTACCTGATCTATATGGAGAGCTTTGTGGGGTCTGTCCAAACTGCGGTCACCACTTTCCCCTTGAGTACCAGTGGTATCTCAAGAATCTCTTTGATAAAGGCTCGGTCCAGGAATTCAATAATCATATAGCGTCTGGCAATCCCCTTGGATTTCAGGGTTTTGATGAGCGCCTCAGGAGAGACATCAGGCGTACTGGCCGGACGTCCAGTATAATTACCTTTGATGCCAGGGTATTTGGCATAAGGTTGGTAGTGGCCATGTTGATTGGCAGCTTTAGAGGGGGGACAGTAGGTACTGCAGAAGGAGAAAAATTTGTAAGGGCGTGTGATATAGCCAGGACTACCAGGAGGCCTTTTCTGGCCTATGTACATACTACTGGAGGCATCCGTATCCAGGAGGGGACCCTTGGTGTAGTACAGATGCCAAAGTGTACCATTGCAGTGAGGGAATATATCGAGAGTGGAGGGCTCTACATAGTAGTCTATGACAACAATTCCTATGCAGGTCCTGTGGCCAGTTTTCTGGGATGTTCACTCTATCAGTTTGGAATACGTTCCTCCAGGATCGGTTTTGCTGGACCAAGGGTCATAAGAGAGACTACAGGTAAGAATGTCCCCCCTGACTATCACAGTGCCAAGAATGCCCTCAAGAGAGGTCATATCCAGGGGATCTGGGACAGACGTGACTTTAGAAAGAACCTGTATGAGGCGCTGACAACAATGGGCGGGCACAATCTCTATTATAGGTAAGTCCATGGGCATAAATCTGGATGACCTCTTGAGGCACTATCGTTCTCATATATTTGAGGACTATCAGGTAAAGACACCCCATACTGGGGTCATATCTTTTGAGGTAGAGGAGGGACAGGCGGTCGAAGGACCGAGTGGAAGGTGGCTACAACGTCCTGGTACTCTGCTCTATATACTGGAAAGAGAGAAAAATGCAAAGAGGATCTATGCCTCCTGGAAGGGCCAGGTAACTGGAATACGCTCTGAGCTTGAAGGGCACTTTGTGGAGGCGGATGAGCTGGTCCTCTTTATCCGACACCGCCTGGATAGAGAAGAGATAATTGATCGGATCCTGACCCAGATGCTTACTATCCTTCGTGCCCCGCAACAGGCCAGATATTTTCTGTCGTCTGATATCCTGGCTGGGCTGGAGAAACGGCCTGAAGCCAGGATAGCCATAGGACCTGGAGATGAGGTAGTGATCATGTCTCTTATGAAGAGAGATACGCCGATAAGCTATAGAGGGGAACCTGGCGTACTGTATAAGGTCTATTTTCGCTCAGGTGACATAGTGGAACAGGGGTCACCTCTCTTGGGGGTCTGTCCCTCTGACAGGCTCCAGTATATGCAAAAGGTAATACAGAGGATCCGTACAGACTGGGAGGACTAGGGCACCAAAAGAGAGGCAGGGGATCTGCCTGTTGATCTGTACTGGGACCCCTGGCCAGGGATATGGAAGTGGATATGATTCAACAGGGATGCATATTTGTCTTGGGTGGTGCCAGGAGTGGAAAGAGTCGCTTTGCCCTGGATTTATGTAATGTCCAGGAGAAGAGATGTATCTTTTTGGCCACTGCGCAGGCCCTGGATCAGGAAATGAAGGCACGCATAGAGCACCACCAGGCAGAGCGTGGAGACAAGTGGCAGACAATAGAGGAACCAATCGATGTAGCTACCGCTGTCCATGCGCTTGACGGCAGGGATACGGTCATCCTGATTGACTGCATGACCCTCTGGCTCAACAATCTCTTTATGAAGTATGGGGAGGAGCTTGAGACAATTGACCAGGCCATAGAGGACCTGATACAGATATTGATGCATATCCAGGGGATCGTAGTAATAGTCAGTAATGAGGTAGGCATGGGTATCGTGCCTGAAGATCGCCTATCACGCAGATATCGAGATGCACTCGGTTATCTAAATCAACAGCTTACATGCCTGGCCAAAGAGGTGGTCTTTATACTGGCGGGCATCCCCTTGGTAGTAAAGAGAGACAGGGGCAATCTTATAGAATCCTGACAGCATACTTTTCCAGGTATCCCCTTGGAGTCACCATCTTCTCGCCTATCAATCGGGTCCTGGAATTGCCTACTACAACGATAGAAAGCATATCTATACCTGTTACATCCAGGTCTGAGAGTGCCACGATCTCTACAGATTGTCCCTGTCTCATAGCATTTCTCACAATTCCCACCAGTATATGGTCACCTCGATATCTCTGGATCAATTCTCGCACCTCTTCTAATTGCCAGTCTCTTTTTTTAGACCTGGGATTATAAATAACCAGGACAAAATCGGCCCTGGCCACGGCCTCTACCCGCTGCCGAATCATCTCCCAAGGAACCATGAGATCACTCAGAGAGATGACGGCAAAGTCGTGCATCAGTGGAGCGCCCAAGAGGGCAGCAGCAGCAGACAGGGCCGAGATACCTGGTATCACCTCCACTTCCAGTTCCCCCATGAGGCCCTGTTCAGCCAGGAGTTCCAGCACCAATCCAGACATCCCGTATATGCCTGCATCACCGCTTGAGACCACAGCCGTGTCCTTTCCCTGACAGGCCCTATCAATAGCTGTCTGAGATCGGACGAGCTCCTTTGTCATACCTGTCGAAATTATCTCTTTCCCTATAAGAAGTCCTGGCTCAATGAGGTCTATATAGGTCTTATATCCCACAATGACTTCGGCCTGCATAAGGGCGGTCCGGGCCTTTGGGGCCAGATATTGTGGGTCACCAGGACCAAGACTGACTATGCTCAGCTTTCCAGGGCCACGGCCAGGGTAACATTTAGGCCCTTGGTCTTGGGGACCAGGAGCCTGCCTTTCTTTGATTTCAGTATAGCGGTGGCTTCGCATACGCTCAAGACTCCTATATGTCTCTTAACAATCTCTGAAGGGTGGGGCACAGCAATAGATCTGATCTCAGAGGGGTCTACAGATATGAGCGGCACACCTAACTCAAGGGCGGCGTCGATAAGGCCCCTTTCATCCCTCTTACCTTCTATAGTGCAGATGCACTTCAGGCTCTCCAGGGCAAGGGAATTTTTCTGAAATGTGGCCTTAATCAGATCGACGATTTCCTGTCTCGTCGCTCCCTTATTGCAACCTATGCCTGCAACAAGGCACCTTGGATAGAGGAACAACAGGCCATCTCCAAGATGTGTCTTACGCCTCCAGGTGACCCATACTCCTGGGGCCTCAATATCATACTGCGCCTCTTTCTCAATCCGCTCCTCGATCAGTCCAGGTATATCTGTGTCTTTCAGGCCCAGTTGATCTTCTGGATCAAATATCTGGACAGGCCTGCCCTCAAGTATGGCCATATTGATCTTTTTTACTGCTACCAGATTGGATATAGATAGATTGCGCTCCTTTGCTATAAGATCAATGGAAGGTACTCCTTCTGTATCACTGGCAGTTGTAATCACGGCCTCTCCACCAGTCAATTGGGCCACTTCTTGCGCCATGGCATTGGCTCCACCCAGATGTCCTGAAAGCAGGCTGATGACATACCTTCCTCTCTGATCAAGCACGACTACTGCAGGGTCTGAATCTTTGGACCGCAGGAGAGGCGCAATGGACCTGACCACGATCCCTGTGGCCGCTATAAATATCTGTCTCGGATACAGAAAAAAGTTTTTGGCCACGGCCTCTACGAGACGATCAAAGGCAATGCCTCCATAGGCCTCTGCAATACGAGAAGGCAAGAAGAGATCGGCCCCTATTCTTTCTGTAAGGGCCCTTCCCAGGCCTGCTCCCTGGCGCGTGATGGCATATATTGCAGTCTCTTTCATTATCTGAAGCCATGAGAAAAGTCCTGGCTATAAAGCCTGGAGAATACAGGATCACCCTCCTGGCCTGGCAGGATCAGAAAGACCGCCTGCCTCTTGATCCCTGCATCTCTGATATCCCTTGCAAGTGAAGAGATGTCTGTAGTAATTATCCGCTGATCTGGCCAGCCTATTCTGTAGCCTATGACCACTGCTGTATCTTTGGGATAGCCCCCTTCTATCAGTTCCCTCTGTACTGCCATGGGATCAGCAGATGAAAGATAGATAGCCATAGAGGACCTTGATCGCGAAAGCTCTTTAAGGGACTCTCTTTTGGGCACAGGGGTCCGTCTCCCAAGCCTTGCGAAGATAAGGGACTGGCTCTTTCCTGGCAGGGTAAAAGATACCTTTGCCGCCGCGGCCGCTGCAAAGGCTGAAGTAATGCCAGGGATGACATCATAACTGATGCCATCCCGATCAAGGAGGATCATCTGTTCTTTTATGGCCCCGTAAAGGGAAGGGTCACCTGTATGTACACGGGCCACCATACCACCAGACCTGACGGTCTTCAAGATCATGCCATGGATCTCATCCAGTGTCATGGACGATGAGTCAGCCACTTCTGCGTCTTCCTTTGCACAGGCCACAACCTCTCTGGGTACAAGAGAACCTGTGTACAGGACGAGATCAGCCATCTGTATGTACTTCTGTCCTTTGACAGTAATCAGCTCTGGGTCTCCAGGACCGGCACCAATAAAATATACCTGACAGCTATTCATCTGGTCTTGTGGCGCTCAGGATAAAGACCGGATTTAGGGCCCTGAGGCGCTGATCACCTCCTGTAGCTTTAGACCTGGAGACCTGTACCTGAGTGATGGAAAAAGGCCAATCTAAGAGGTCTATGTAATTCCTTGCCCGTGCCAGTGAGCCCATAAGGACTAAGTGAAGCACGAGTCTTCCACCAGGCCTCAGCCGTCTGCACGCCTCTTCTAGCACCCTGGTGTCTCTTCCTATGCCTCCACCAATAAAGACCCCATCAGGATCAGGAAGGGCATCCAGACACCCAGGCATCTCTCCCTGTATTACCTCTACTGAATAGGCACCGGTCCTCTTGATATTCTCGCGGATCAACTTGACCCTGTCAATTGCCCTCTCCACGGCAAAGACTGTTCCCTGATTGGCCAGGATAGATGCCTCAATGGCCACTGACCCACAGCCTGCACCCAGGTCCCACAGGGTGTGATGAGGTCTGATCTCAAGAGCGGCAAGACCTGCTACCCGGACCTCTTTCTTGGTGATCATGCCCTTTTGATGCAGGTATCTTTCATCTCTCAGACCCAGGCACAGGGGGACTTGTGGCCACTTTATACGATCCAGAAGGACAAAATTGGGTGAAGAAAAGGCCGCTTTTCTGGCCTCTTCTAGTCCAAAACGGCCTATTTTTTCAGATTCAGTACAGAGTCTCTCAAATACATACATGTCAAAGCTGTCTATCTCACGGCGGACCAGTTCATCTGCTATCCTGGCCGGAGGAAAGTCTGGGTCAGTAAATACTGCCACACGGTCATTTCTGACAAGTGCCCTCAACAGGGCCTGTATATCCTGGCGACCATGTAGAGAGACAGATCTTATGTCGTGCCATGCTATCTTAAGCCTGGAAGCCGCTACCTGGAGTGTAGTTATATTGGGATATATAATGACATTATCTCTACCAAGGGCATCTACAAGGCGCCTTCCAATACCATAAAATCCAGGATCACCGTCAGCCAGGACCACTACATCCCTTTTCTCTTCTATTTCCCTCCTGATGCCCTTGATGATATCGTTGAGAGGGCAGTGGATTGCCACCTTGACTGCAGGATGGTCCTTAAAGAAATCAAGGAACCTCTGCCCCCCTACCAGCACCTGTGCCCCTGCAATCTTCTGTGAGATTTTGTAGGGCAGGTCCTGGGGATCCAGACCCAATCCTACTATGTGGACCTGCCTCATACCTCAATTCCTCTCCAATATGCAGGATCATCCATTAGTCTCTGGGTCCTCCGACCGCCTTAAAATATATGTATCCATAATCCAACCCTTTCTCTTTCTGGCCTCACTCCTTATCTCTTTGAGGTCCTCGACTACATCTCTTAACTTCCCTGAAAACAGGATCTCATCTCCAGTTCCTAAATATCCGCCCCAATAGATATCCATATTCGAATTCTTGAAACAATCAAACCTGGAATCAGGATCTAATAATACAATGGCATTTTTGATCTCAGCAGGCCTATATCTCTCTAATCTCCTGCCCGTTGTAATCACAACAGATTCTCCTATATGGGTTAAAGGGATTTTATGCCTTGCTGCTAATACCTGGACGCTGGTTATGCCAGGTATCACCTTATATTCAAAACTTACTCTCCCCTCTTTCAGGATATCTTGAAGGATCTCTAGATGCCCATCATACAGGGATGGATCTCCCCAGATGAGAAGGGCAGCGATCTCACCGTCCTTCATCTTGTCTTTGATCAGTCCAGTGATAACCTCTGCCTTCTGTCTACGCCATGACCTGACTCCTTCCCTATATGAGTCACCCCCCTTTTTACGTTCAGGTATCTCTGCACTCACAAGCCTGTATGTCCCTCTATCCAGATACCTCTCTAATATCTCCTCTCTTATCTCAGTAAAGTCCTTAAATCCCTTTCGCCGTCCCTTTTCAAGGATGAAAAAGACATCTACTTCCTTCATTGCGTTTATTGCCTGGACAGTCAGATAATCAGGGTTGCCAGGTCCAATTCCGATAAGATATATCTTTTTCATCTCTTAGACTCTGTCAGGATGTGAATGGTTACGCCAGGGCCATCTCGGCCAACTGGTTTACCACAGATGCGGCCAGGGCCGATCCCCCTTTGCGTCCTTCAATAGTGATAAATGGGATACCTTCCTGCTCCATAAGCATCTCTTTGGACCTGGCCGCATTCACAAAGCCCACTGGCATACCCACGATGAGCGCCGGATTACATGCACCCTCTCTGATATACTCCAGAAGCCTCAAGAGGGCCGTGGGGGCATTCCCTACGACATATATAGCCCTGTCTAAGCTGGGCAGGGCATAATCAACTGCCGCGGATGCCCTGGTAATACCCTTCTCTTGCGCCCTTTCCCTTACTTCTCTCCTACCTATGTAGCACTCAACCCGACACCCCAATTGGTCCATACGTCTTGAGGTAATCCCCATATGTGCCATCTCTGTATCAGTTACAATCAGGCACCCTGACCTCAGGGCCACGATACCGGACCTGACTGCATCAGGGTGAAAATTGACAAGGGATAGCAATTCAAAATCGGCACTCGTATGGATCATCCTCCTGACTACAAGCCATTCACTGCCCTTAAAGGGACGGGGCTCAGGCACCTCAGATTCAATGATCTCAAAGGAACACCTCTCTATGACCTCTGGCCCAGTGTATGTATCAATATCCCTCATAACACATCTTCTATCTCGAATTGGGACCTCAAGACATAGGAGCCAATATCTGGGATACTGTCAAGTCTCTTGCATCGTAACTGTTCAACCCCCTCCTGTTGAACCGTTTACGTCGCTGGCCAGCAGTAGCATTTTGAAGGGGTCCAGTGCGGATTAACGGGCAAAGTGTCTGATTTTGTGCATCAAGGTGTGCTCTGAAACCCTGAAAAAGGCTACTGCTGGCCGGGGGATGTGAGCAGTTGCCTTGCGTCCATAATTCACATAACGTAACTGACACAGAGAGGATGACGACGTACAGGGATTTTTAGAGCAAAGCAGGTGCCCCTATCGGTCTCCTCTAGTTCTATCTCGCCCCCTATCTGCCGGGTCAGGTCTCTGGCAAGAAAGAGACCCAGCCCAAGTCCCTCTTCCTTTGTGCTGACAAAGGGCTCAAAGACCCTGTCGCGTATAGATTTGGGTATGCCTGTACCATTATCTTTTACCCTGATGGAGACCTGATTATCTTCTAGTCCTGCATTGATCGAGAGGATAGTAGCACCAGTCTCTCTTGAGAGCGAATTTTGCCCAAGGAGAAACAGGACCTTCTGTAGGAGTTTAGGATCGGTCTCTAATACAATTTTTTGAGGGCATTTGATGTCGATTTTACAGGAACCTCTTAAGGGATCCAGCCTCTTTTCTAGTTTAACGAGTATCTGGCAGAGCTCTGTATCTCTGAAGTAGGGCTCTCTCTTTCTGTAGAAATTTGAGATCTCATTTATCTGTCTGGCGAGCTCTCTTGCATCTTGGTAGATGGCATTGGCCTGCTCCTTGAGGCCTGCATCACTGCCAAGGTGTCTTGCAAGCATCTGTATCTGTCCTGCTATTATGGCAATAGGAGTCTTTATCTGGTGTGACATATGTGCAGCCATCTGTCCCAAGAGTGCCAGTTTTTCCTGTTGCCTGAGCCTTCGTGCCATAAGAAAGCTCTCTGTGACATCCTGTATCAGGATCAGGTCCTGAGAACCAGGGCTGGAGAGACGCTTCAGTTGGACTATTTTCTTATTTAGCTCAATGGTCTTTGGGACGTCTCTATCCAATGAGGTCAGGGTCTCAGTAAGGGCCTGTATATCTTTTGACATCAGGTCAAGGGCACTCTGGTTCATCTGTTTTATCTGCCTGCCTTTAAGCTCTACAAGACCTATATGTAGGGCATCAGCTACCTCTCGCAATCTCTTCGAGGCATCTATTGCCTCCCGGTATTTTTCTGATGCAAGTCCTATAAGTAGGTCTGAATAGAATGATGAGGGCTCGCTAGAGGATCTATATCTCTTTAAAGAAAGCACAAGGGCCCCACATGTAAAGAGCCAGAGAAAAAAGAGGACACTTATAGAGAAAAAATACGTAGCTGACACCTGTATATTGCCTCTCTATCCTTTTCGGTAAAAGGCCACAGAAACTCAATATCCTAGAGATTGAGAAGGGCCTTTTTCAGGGAGAGGAGATAGTGCTCGATCCAGAACCAGGCGATCCCAATATATTCATGGCATGCAATGTCGGATTTTTCGAGGTTAACAGGTCTGGGCCATAGGTCCCAGGGCATCCAGTGATTCCTAGACCAGTGGAAGTCACAGGGTACAGGATAGACCTTGAGGCCCATTTTCTGCACAAACAGGAGGACCCTTGGCATATGGGCAGCAGATGTCACAAGATAAGAGGGGCTCTGGCCTAGGATCTTGCTTACATTGCTGATATTCTCCTCTGTATCTCTGGACTTCTTTTCTAGAGAGACATCGACATTGGCTGGTAGCCCAAGTTCTTTAATCCAGGAGTAGGCTATCTGTGCCCCAGATAGCTGACACCTGCCCGTAGGTCTGCCACAACCACCAACGATCACAAGGTGTCTTATTGAAGGGTCTCTGCGACACAGTTCCCTTGCCTTGAGTATCCTGAGCCTTGTACTGGGGCTGAGGCGATCTGGTATGGGTCTATCTTCAGAAAAACCGCCACATAAGACTACCACTGTGTTGGGCACCTCTGATGGACTGCCCACAGCCATGGCCTCAGATCTGGCCGAGCGCTCAAGGACCCCAATTAAGAGATTAGCAACCGGGGCACTTCCTGCCAGGCCATAGATCAAAAAGGCCAATAGAAAAAACTTACAGGCCAGATTCCGCCGTCGTCTCGATGGCGAGATAAAGAAACCCAAAAACAGGCAGATAGATACCAGACCAGAAGGGACCAATAGGAGGGATATCCCTCTTTTAAAGGCAAAGACTATGAGATCTAAACTCATATGATAGTCAGACCAGAGACTAACAGGCCTATTTCCATAGATTTCAACCCCATCTTATAATTAACAGTTATCGGGTCTTAGCTTGACGAAAATGGATAAAGAGGTGGAACTGGCGGGGCCGACGAGACTTGAACTCGTGACCTCTGGCGTGACAGGCCAGCGTTCTAACCAACTGAACTACGACCCCGATCTCTATCTCTTCAGAATCTGGTAGGCGGAACAGGGTTTGAACCTGTGACCCCCGGCTTGTAAGGCCGATGCTCTCCCACTGAGCTACCCGCCCTAAAAACAGAGACATCAGTAACATCTGATTCAAGAGGTGTCAAGTCTATTATATCTCAAAGCTCGGACTGTGTGAACAGTTTTATCCCGGATTATGCAGCTCACGATAATCTGCTGGAATTATAAAAGAAATCATTCTGTTCGGCATTTGAAGTGCGTAATCTGGGATTATATCGACTGACAGGATACTTCCAGAAAGACCTATTATACTTTATATTAGTAATGTAGAGATGATTCAAAAGGAGGAGCAACTTTATGGCACTTTTTTTGGTTCAACACGGCAAGAGTCTGCCAAAAGAAAGAGACCCCGAACAGGGTCTGTCAGAAGAGGGTATCTTAGAGGTCGAAAAGATTGCAAAGGCTGCCGCAGGATATGGTATCCATGTGTCACGCATCATACACAGTGGAAAGAAGAGGGCCAGGCAGACAGCGGATATCTTTGCATCTTTCTTGAAGCCAGAAGAGGGTATCCAGGAGGGTAGCGGATTGAGGCCTTTGGACGATGTCTCAGGCCTTGCCTCTAGAATAGAGGCTGAAGACAATACCATGTTTGTGGGGCACCTTCCATTTATGGAGAGACTGACTTCCTATCTCATAACAGGGTCTAGTGATAGGCCAGTCTTTAAATTCCAAAATGGCGGTATCCTATGTATGGATAGAGACCCAGATAAAGACTCATGGATTATCAGGTGGACACTCATGCCAGAGATTGGTAACTAGGAGAGATGGAAGAGACCGAAGACCTCGATCCTAAAGAGAATTCTGCCTTTGAGCTAGAGGCCATTCTTGGTCATCACTTTGTTCAGCCTGAGCTTCTGAGACAGGCCCTTACCCACCGTTCATATAGTGCAGAACACAGGTTGGGTTGCCTGGATAACGAGCGCCTGGAGTTTTTGGGCGATGCAGTCCTGGAACTCGTCATTAGTCACCTCTTATTCAAGCGTCATGGAGAGAGGTGCAGAGAGGGTGAGCTTACCCGAATGAGGTCATTTCTTGTAAATGAAAACCAGCTTGCCAATCAGGCCCACAGACTTGGACTGGGGAAATATATCCTGTTGGGTAAGGGTGAAGATAGGAGTGGCGGACGCAGCAAGCCTTCTATACTCTCTGATACCTTTGAGGCAGTAATAGGGGCCATCTATCTGGATAGCAACATAGAAGAGGTCTTTCTCATTATAGAGAGGTGGTTTGGCGACTTGCTTGACCAGGCGATAGAGATAGGGCTCGATCAGGACTACAAGAGTAGACTCCAAGAATTGACCCAGGGGCGTTTTCATAGTGTGCCGATATATGAGATTGAGAAGATAACAGGGCCTGACCATCAACGGACCTTTCATGTAGCAATCCACTTTAATGACCGTGTACTACAGAGAGGCATAGGAAAGAGCAAGAAGGAGGCAGAGCAGGATGCTGCCAGGAAGGCCCTAGATATTATAGGCACCTGAGATTGCTATATGGATACAGACCCACATCGACCTGAGACACGGGTACCCTTTCGTTCAGGTTTTGTCGGAATAATTGGGGCACCGAATGTAGGTAAGTCAACCCTCCTCAATCAGCTCCTTGGAGAAAAGATAGCAATCATCACCCCAAAACCACAGACAACCCGACGTCAGATAAGAGGTATCCTTACAGGAATGGATTTCCAGATAGTGTTTGTAGATACACCTGGGATCCATAATCCCAAAAAGCCCTTAAATAAGATACTTGTACATTGGGCCACTCAGGCAGCCAGAGATGTAGATGCCATAGTGTATGTAGTGGATGTGACGTGTAGACATACGAGGCAGGAATTTGCCATATCGGACCTCTTGAGAGAGGTAAAACGGCCTGTAATATTAATCCTCAATAAGATCGACAGGGTGGCAAAAGAGACCCTGCTGCCTCTTATTGACGAACTAAAAGATAGATATCCCTTTGAGGCAATTATCCCTGTATCTGCCCGATATGGCAGGGGTATAGATCGCGTACTTGATGAAATACTCAAGATACTCCCTGAAGGCCCTCAGCTCTATAATGCAAGGACTATTACTGATCAATCAAAAGGAGAGCTGGCGGCTGAATTTATACGAGAGAAGGTCTTTCTGTTTGCACATCAGGAAGTCCCCTACTCGACGGCCGTAGAGGTAGAGAAGATTGAGGAAGATTCAGGCCAGCAGCTCATAGAGATCGTGGCCATTATCTATGTAGAAAGACCCTCCCAGAAAGGTATTATTATAGGTAGGGGAGGTCATTTTATCAAGAAGATTGGGACACTTGCCAGACAGGAATTGGAGGCACTTTGGGGCCAAAAGATATACCTGGATATCCGGGTTAAGGTCCTCAAGGAGTGGTCTAAGGATAGGAAGGCCCTGCGTCGTCTGGGTCTCCTTATCTAGTCTATAGTGACTTTTTTGTCTCTATTTTTCTCTCTTTTTGTGACTTTTAAGTCTCACATAATAGATTTTTTTCTTTTTATTATACA
Organism: Deltaproteobacteria bacterium; assembly: GCA_027004715.1. Taxonomy (GTDB): domain Bacteria; phylum Desulfobacterota; class Dissulfuribacteria; order Dissulfuribacterales; family UBA3076; genus JALTHG01. Next base: position 21,749 of record JALTHG010000089.1, on the reverse strand, counting down.
AGTCACTATAATTACAGCAAAAAAATAGAGGGTATTTTAGGCATTGTACTTGCAGGGCAGATGGTACTTTTGTCTTTGTCTGGGTAATAGGTGCTGGAAGGACTTTTTTGTCCTGTCCTGTTTATATCTGAATCTTTAGCAGGTCCCTTAGGGAGAGAGATAGTGGTTGATCTTCAACATACACTTGAAAGGGCCGTGAGTGCAGCAGGCATAGGGCTCCATACAGGAGAGAGGGTATATCTAAAAATAAATCCATCTCCAGCCAACACTGGGATCTGTTTTGTGCGTAGTGATTTGAGGCCTGAAGAGGTCATACCGGCACGGAGTGACTATATAATAGATACCAATTTTGCCACCACTATAGGCACCAAAACGGGATCTATCTCTACTATTGAGCACCTCATGGCAGCTCTGTTGGGAGCAGGTATAGATAATGCTCTGATTGAGGTCAATGGGCCAGAGGTCCCGGCAATGGATGGGAGTGCTGCTCCATTTCTCTCTTTATTTCAAAAGGCTGGATTGAAGACTCAGGCAGAACCTAGGCGGTACATTGAAATTCTGGAGCCTATATCCATAGCAAGAGGTGATAGATCTCTAGTTATTGAGCCGTGCAAAAATTTTAGGGTATCTTTTGAAATAGAATTTGAGCATCCTCTTATTGCCAGACAGAGCTTTTCTGGCAAGATCACACAGCAGACCTTTAAACGTCATATCAGTAAGGCAAGGACCTTTGGCTTCCTCAGGGAACTAGAATTTCTAAAAAAGAATGGATTGGCCAGGGGTGGGTCTCTACAGAATGCCATAGTCTTAGGCGACAATTCAGTTTTCAATGATGGTGGTCTGCGCTTCTCTGATGAGTTTGTACGGCATAAGGTCTTAGATCTAATTGGGGATCTCTATCTCTTGGGTGCACCAGTCCTGGGCAAGGTAAGGGCCATAAAGAGTGGACATGGCCTACATCACCTCTTGGTCCAAAAGATACTGGATCATCCCTGTGCATGGCAGTTTGTAGAACAGGGAGAGGGGACCTGGAGGGTGCCGTACTGGCTTGTACCCCAAAAAGATGTGATTTCTGCAGGCCTACCTGCCTGATCTACCTACCATTCTATCGATACCCTTCTCATAAGGGATCCTCTCCATCAGGAATTTTACCCTGGAGAGAGGTCCTTTGCGTCCTCTGGCGTGTCTGCGGTAAAGATGGAATTGCAACTCCTCAATAACTTGGGCGTATCAGTATATTGAGGGTGTTGGATTTTGCAGACAGTCCCTTTATTATTTATAGAGACATATTTAGTCGAGACCGTGAGATATATGTCTATGAGACCTCCAGTCAGGTGTATCCTTTTGACCCTTTTATTTGCATCCTCTCTCTTGGGAGGCACAGGTCTTCTGTATGCAGAGGACCTCATTTCAGTCTATAGACAGGCAGTCAAGACAGATCCCCTTTTGGCCAAGGCAGGGGCCAGACTTGAGGTCTGCAGGGCCGCTCGTCCCCTTGCAAGGTCTGCACTTCTCCCTAATCTGACTGCTGGGGCAGGAGTTGCCAGGAGGCGGACACACATTATGGGGTTTATGGGAAATATGCCCGTGGAGTGTTATTGGGGAGATCAATACAGCGTTACACTCAAACAGCCAGTATTTGACGGTCAGGCCTATGCAAACCTTGAGGTGGCTCAGGCAGGGATCATGGCAGGGAAGGCTGCCCTGATAAATGCCAGGCAAGACCTGATGGTGAGGGTAACAAGGGCCTACTTTGAGGTACTAAAGGCCGAGGCCGATGCAAGAGTGGCAAGGAGCGAATATGATCTCCTCAAGAGGATCCTTGACCAGGCACAGGCATTCCTCAGGGTAGGTACAGGGGATATAACCGCTGTACAGGAGGCGCAGGCACGTGTAGATATGGCACAGGCAGAACTCATAAAGGCAGATAATATGGTCGAGGTCTCCCGTAGGCGGCTTGAGCTCCTCACACATGCCCCAGTAGGGGCCCTAAGGGATGTAGGGCCGTTTTTGCCCAGAGGTCCCAATCCTGACAGGATAGAACCCTGGGTACAGTCGGCCCTCCGAAATCAACCAGTGTTGGAGCAGGCCAGGAGAGAGTTGGAGCAGGCCAGGGATAGGGTCAAGGTAATTCGCAGAGAGAGGTGGCCCAGATTGGATATAGAGGCAGGGGCCAGTTATCTAAGGGGCGCATTTGTACCTGACGTCAGAAGGAGGGATATAGAGGCAGGTCTGGTCCTGAAAATTCCCATCTATCTGGGTGGTTCCATAGGGGCAAAGACAAAACAGGCAGAGGCAGAGAGTCTCGTTACTCAACATCAGTTGGAGAGATTGAGGGACCAGGTGAGACTTGACACAGAGAGTGCCTTTTTGAACCTGAAAGAGAGCGTGGCCCATCTAAAAGCGGCTATACAGGCAGTAAAGTCCGCAAAGATATCAATGGAGTCCACAAATAAGGGCTATCTCCTGGGTACTCGTACAGTTATTAATACACTGGATACGACCCAGAACTACAATGATGCAAGACGCAGATACCTCTCAGTGCTCTATAACCATCTTATCGCCAGGATCGAGTTGAAGAGGGCAACAGGGGTCTTGACCGTCCAGGATCTGATTGCCATAAATTCCCTCCTGAAAAAGGACTGATCCAATGGACAAAAAAAAGGCAATAGTGCTTTTTCTGATTATAGCCCTGACTGCCTGTAGCATCTATGTCCTGAAGAGGCATAGAGAGACCCATCTCGATACATTGACACTCTATGGGAATGTAGATATACGTCAGATAGAACTGGCATTCCACGATACGGGTCGAATTTCACATATATTTGTCCAGGAGGGAGATACTGTCAGGCCAGGACAACTCTTGGCCGAGATAGACCCTGTCCGCTATGAGATGTCTGTAAGAGAACTGGAGGGGGAAGTAGAGGTCCAGAGGCAGATACTGAAGCGACTGCTGGCAGGCTCAAGGCCTCAGGAGATCAGACAGGCCAGGGCCAGGGTCAGGGCCGACGAGGCAGTCCTTCAGAATGCCGAGGTCACATACAGACGGATCAAGGAGCTTACCAAGACAGAATACGTGTCCAGACAGAGGCTGGATGACGTGACTGCACGGCTTGAGACGGCAAGGGCCGAGCTCAGGTCTGCCAGGGAGGCACTTGACCTTGCTATAGTTGGGCCACGCAGAGAAGACATAGAGGCAGCAAAGGCCAGGCTGAAGCAATATCAGGCTGCACTGGGACTTGCTCGACAGAGACTTGCCGATACAAAGCTCTATGCCCCCTCCTATGGGGTGATACAGGACCGGATTATGGAGCCTGGCGATATGGCCTTTCCTGAAAAGCCTGTGTTTACAGTGGCCCTTGACAGGCCTATCTGGGTCAGGGCCTATGTATCTGAGCCAGAGATAGGGAAGGTCGTTCCTGGAATGGAGGCAGATGTGACTACAGATAGCTATCCCAATAAGGTCTATAAGGGCTGGATAGGTTTTATCTCTCCTACTGCTGAATTCACGCCTAAAAATGTAGAGACCCCTGACCTCCGTACACGCCTGGTCTATCAGATACGGGTCTATGTCTGCAATGGCAATAATGAACTGCGCCTGGGCATGCCCGCCACTGTAACTATCCGACTTGATCAACCCATATCCATGGGCAGAGGGCCAGGCTCCTCTGTATGCCAGAATAGATAGGTGATATGGCCCAAAAGGCAGGCTATGTGCTCGTTATGGAAGGAGTCACAAAGTCTTTCCAGTCCAGAAGACAGAAAAGGACTGCACTGGAAGAGATCAGCCTCAGGGTCAGACGGGGAGTAGTTACAGGCCTCATTGGTCCTGATGGCGCAGGCAAGACCACCCTCATGCGCATAGTTGCAGGACTACTTGTGCCTGACAAGGGAGATGTCCATGTCCTCGATATAGATGTACTTAAGGACCCCTTGTCAGTCCAGGCCTCTATAGGATACATGCCCCAGCGCTTTGGTCTCTATGAAGACCTCACGGTCCAGGAAAATCTGGACCTGTATGCCGACCTGCAGGGAGTGCCAGAGGCCAGGCGTCCCAGACGATATGCAGAACTCCTGAAGATGACCATGCTTGCGCCCTTTACCAGGAGGCTTGCAAAGAGGCTCTCAGGGGGGATGAAGCAGAAGCTTGGCCTTGCCTGTACCCTTGTGAGGCCCCCTGAGTTCCTTCTCCTGGATGAACCTACAGTAGGAGTAGATCCAATATCAAGGCGCGAACTCTGGACAATCATCTACAGGCTGGTCCAGGAGGAAGGCATGAGCGTGCTTTTGAGCACTGCATATCTGGATGAGGCCGAGAGGTGCCAGGAGGTTATCCTGATGCATGAGGGACGCATTTTAGGACAGGATGCCCCATCTCGATTCTACAATGACCTCAAGGATCAGACCTTTATGCTGACCTCAGAGACAGAGAAGGGACGCAGACTTCAACAGCGCATAAGCACAATGCCAGGGGTAGTCGACTGTATTGTCCTCGGGAACAGGGTAAGACTGGTGACAGACAGGCCTCAATCTCCTGAGGAGATAGAGTCGCTCTTTGGGGATGGTGCAGGCCTGTCTGTCCAGGCAGCCCCCCCCAGATTTGAGGATGCCTTTATCTATATACTCAAGAGATGTACAGCAGACAGAAGGCCAGTGCTTCCAGTGAGAGAGGACTTTATCAGCTCTCCAGTGGGCATTAGGGATGGGGATGTCATTGTAGTTGAGGACCTGAAGCGCCGTTTTGGGGATTTTTATGCAGTAAAGGGGATAGACTTCCGCGTCAGGCGCGGCGAGATATTTGGCCTCCTCGGTGCAAACGGTGCTGGCAAGTCTACTACCTTTCGTATGCTCTGTGGCCTGCTTCCTGCCTCAGGGGGCAGAATCGAGGTGGCAGGCAGTGACCTGCGGGTCGCAGGGGCCCAGGCCAGGGCAAATATAGGCTACATGGCCCAGAAATTTTCTCTATATAGAGGTCTGACAGTGCTTCAAAACCTGCAGTTCTTCAGCAGTATCTATGGTCTGAAGGGCAGACGCCAAAAGAGACGCATAGAATGGGCCATAGAGTCCTTTGAGATGACCCATCTGGCAAATATGACAAGCGGGGACCTGCCGCTCGGGTATAAACAGCGCCTGGCCCTTGCAGTGGCCCTTATACATGAACCAGAGATCCTGTTTTTGGACGAACCTACCTCTGGGATAGACCCTATTGCCAGAAGGGAATTCTGGAACAGGATAAACATACTGTCAGATGCAGGTGTGACCGTACTGGTGACCACTCACTTTATGGAGGAGGCAGAGTACTGTGACAGGCTGGTTATCATGGCCCAGGGAGAGATACTGGGACAAGGGACCCCTGAAGAGATGAAGGCCCCGTTTCGCACACCTCAGGAACCCGAGCCCAGCATGGAAGACGTCTTTATAGCCATGATCGAACACCACGATAACAGGAGTAAGCCTATATGAATGGCCAGGATCTCCATAGAGGCAAGGGATCTATGCGGCTCAAGGGGCTTATCTGTAAAGAGGGCTATCAGATAATAAGGGACCCATCCAGCATAGCCATTGCCTTTGTGCTTCCCATAGTACTGCTCTTTATCTTTGGATATGGGGTGTCTCTCGATGCCGAGTATGTCCCTATAGCTGTAGTAGTGGAACATCAGACCAGGGAGACCTCAGACTTTGTGGCCGGGCTCAGACACTCAAGATATTTCTCTCCAGTGATTATGACCAGTATACAAGAGGCAGAAAGATCTCTGATGAAGAGGGATGTAGACGGAATAGTCTGGATCAGAGGAAATTTTGGAAGGCAGATGCTCAGTACAGGGAATGCACCTATAGGGGTCATAGTAAATGGGGTAGATGCCAATCAGGCCAGGATAATAGAGGGATATATGCAAGGGGTCTGGATCAAATGGATTGAGCAGGCATCAATTGAAGGGGGCAGGTCACTCCTTATCCCAGTAAATGTAGAACATCGGATATGGTTTAATGCCCAGATGCGCAGCAGGAATTTCCTGGTGCCTGGCCTGATAGCCGTGATAATGACCCTTATCGGGGCCATGCTCACTGCCATGGTGGTGGCCAGAGAGTGGGAGAGAGGCACCATGGAGGCCCTCATGGTTACACCTGTAAATGTGAGAGAGATAATCTTGGGTAAGGTGATCCCTTATTTTGTATTGGGGATGGGGGGGATGGCCCTGTCTGTAATCATGGCCATATGGCTATTCCATGTGCCTCTAAGGGGCTCTTTATGGGTCCTCTTTATAGGGTCTTCACTCTTCCTGCTGACTGCTCTTGCCATGGGACTTCTCATCTCAGTGATGGCAAAGACCCAGTTTGTGGCAGGACAGATAGCCATGATAGTTACGTTTTTGCCGGCATTTATCCTCTCAGGTTTCATATTTGAAATAAAGTCCATGCCAGCAGCGATCCAGGTCTTGACCTATCTGATAGCTGCGCGGTATTTTGTAGATATATTACAGACTGTCTTCCTTGCAGGAGATGTGTGGCCGATAGTCATCTACAATTCTCTGGCACTTATAGTAATGTCTCTCTTCCTATTTATAGTTGTGAAGAGACATATGAAGAAGCGCCTTGAATAAGGTTGTCTCTCTTCCATTCCAGAAACAGGGCCGGCGCGTAAACGTCTCAACAGGAGGGATGTGAACTCTTAGATTACAACTTGATAGTTATATTGACAAACTCACTATTATATGACTATAATATTTGTGTTAGTTATCGAAGTACCTTATTAGTGACTTCTCAATAGGTCAGAGCCGTGTAAGTGTTCACATCCCCCTGGTCAGTGGTGGCCCTTTTCAGGGTCTCAGGAGCATAACCTGTGATCGGCGACTAAAGGTTCCAACAGGAGGGGGCATTAGCATATCTATTCCTGGCAGATGTCTTGGAAGATCCTTTGTCTGTCTCGGTCTAACTTATTGAGAATTTGCTCTTATTGTTTTCAATCGCTGGATATCTTTATAAAGATTTCTTGATATTATTATATAAATCTGGGATAATCTCTCATTTCTCCCTGTTCAGTAGGTTTTCCCTAAGTTAAAACTTGAGTTGTGCATCTCTTTGGTGAGTTTCTGAGGACATGTATTCTGGCTTATTATTCCAGGGATTTATTCTCTTTATAGTATAGTGATCTTCTATCAAAAGAGACCCTATATTCAAAAAAAATGAAGGAAGATAAAGAATTGAACAAGACAAAAAATAATGACGATGATCTCAAGATCATAAATTTAAGAGATATCAAAATAAAGAGTATATCTGAACTCTACAAGGTAGCCAAGGAGCTTGGCATAGAATCTCCTTCTGCAATGCGCAGGCAAGAGCTCATATTTGCCATACTTAAGGCATATAACGGCATTGTCTATGGCGAAGGTGTATTGGAGGTATTGCAGGACGGATTTGGATTCCTTCGCAGCCCAGACTATAATTATTTGCCAGGTCCAGACGATACATATGTGTCTCCTTCGCAGATCAGACGTTTTGGCCTGAGGACTGGTGATACCATCTCTGGCCGCATCCGCCCCCCAAAGGAAGGAGAGAGGTACTTTGCCCTGCTGAAGGTAAAGTCTCTAAACTTTGATCCCCCAGAGGCATCCTCTGATAAGATACTATTCGATAACCTTACTCCTCTCTATCCTAATGAACGATTCAGATTGGAGACCGATTCAGATAACTATTCTGCAAGGATCATGGATCTCCTTACCCCTATTGGTAAAGGGCAAAGGGGGCTTATAGTTGCACCTCCCCGTACAGGCAAGACCATGTTGCTCCAGAATATTGCCAACAGCATCTCAAGGAATCACCCTGAGGTGATATTAATAGTCCTGCTTATAGATGAGAGACCTGAAGAGGTCACGGATATGCAGCGCTCTGTAAAGGCCGAGGTGGTGAGTTCTACATTTGATGAACCACCTCAGCGCCATATACAGGTATCTAAGATGGTAATCGAAAAGGCAAAGCGCCTGGTAGAACACAAACGGGACGTAGTGGTACTCCTGGACAGTATCACCAGACTTGCCAGGGCCTATAATACTATAGTCCCCCCAAGCGGGAAGATTCTCTCTGGAGGTGTAGATTCCAATGCCCTCCACAAACCCAAACGCTTTTTTGGAGCCGCCAGAAATATAGAGGAGGGAGGCAGTCTCACTATAATAGCTACTGCCCTGATAGATACAGGGAGCAGGATGGACGAGGTTATATTCGAGGAATTCAAAGGCACTGGAAACATGGAAATACACCTGGACAGAAAGTTGACTGATAGGCGTATCTTTCCTTCCATTGACATCAATCACTCTGGCACAAGAAAGGAGGAATTGCTACTGCCTGAGGACGTATTGAACAGGGTCTGGATCTTGCGGAAGCTCCTCTCCCCCTTAAATCCTGTAGATAGTATGGAATTCCTGCTTGACAAGATGCAGAAGACAGAAAATAATGCTGAGTTTTTGGCATCTATGAATAGATGATCACTTTAAGGGTTCAATACTGAAAAGATCAATGATTTACGCTTCTTACCCCTACAGCCATCCGGAGACCCTTGCTGCATCAGGCCTTCAGCAAGATTAAGTGTAACCTATAGAGAGGTCAAAGATGAAAAAAGATATTCACCCAAAGTATTATAGGGCCAAAGTCAAGTGTGCCTGTGGCAATGAATTTGAAGTGGGTTCAACCAAAAAAGAGATCAAGGTGGAGATATGCTCTAAGTGTCACCCATTTTTTACTGGGAAGCAGAAGCTTGTAGACACAGCAGGAAGGGTAGAAAAGTTCTACCGCAAGTACGGCAATAAACCAGAAGAATCTTGATCTTTGCGGATTGACAGGCAGAGTGCCTGATTCTGTGCATCAGGCTGCCCCTGAAACCTGACGGCCAGGAGGGGTAAATTTATAACAATTTTTTGCTTCCTGCTGTATAGAGATGTTAGCCAAACTTCAAGACTTAGAAAATAGATACCAGGTCCTAGAGAGAGAACTCAGCAATCCTGATCTGATAAGGGACCCAAAAAAGTATCAGAGAGTTGCGAAAGAGCATGCTGATCTGAATAAGATCGTCTCGGCCTACCGTCAGTATCGTGAGCTGCTCAGGCAGATTGATGAGGATAGAGGACTGCTCGAGGACCCTGATCCAGAGGTCCAGCAACTTGCACGCTCAGAACAGAGAGAACTGGAAGTCAAAAAGCAGAGACTTGAGAAACGGATTAAGTCCATGCTCCTACCTAGAGACCCCAATGATAAAAAGAATGTGATCTTAGAGATCAGGGCAGGCATAGGGGGAGACGAGGCCGCACTCTTCGCAGCAGACCTCTTTCGCATGTATAGCCGCTATGCAGAGCGTAAAAACTGGAAGGTAGAGGTGCTGAGTGCACACTGTACAGGGATTGGTGGATTCAAAGAAATCATAGCGCTCATCTCAGGCAATAGGGTCTACAGCCATCTTAAATATGAATGTGGTACCCACAGGGTCCAGAGGGTACCAGATACAGAGGCCCAAGGACGCATACATACCTCTGCTGTCACTGTAGCCGTACTCCCAGAGGCAAGTGAGGTAGATATAGACATTGACCCAGATGAGCTCCGCATCGATGTATATCGTTCATCAGGTGCAGGGGGACAACACGTCAACAAGACAAGCTCTGCTGTACGTATCACCCATATACCGACTGGTATGGTCGTACAGTGTCAAGATGAGCGATCGCAGCACAAGAACAAGGCCAAGGCCATGAAGGTACTGTATGCACGTCTCTTAGATATGAAACGTAGAGAGCAGGAATCCCAGGTCTCAGAAGAACGCCGGGGTATGGTAGGTACAGGGGACCGAAGTGGGCGTATCCGTACCTATAATTTCCCCCAGGGGAGATTAACTGATCACCGCATAGGTCTCACCCTGTATCGTCTTGAATCCATAATGGATGGTGATATAGACGAGATCATAGAGGCCTTAGGTACCTATTATCAGGCCCAGAGCATGGCCCAGGGTGCATGACGACTATAGCCAGGGCCCTAGAGTCTGCATCAAGGATGCTCACCATGGCCCACATAGAAGATCCACGGCTGGAGGCAGAGGTATTGCTGGCCCACCTCTTAAAGAGGCAGAGGTCTTGGATCTATCTCCATTCAGATCTGTGCCTTGAGGACTCCTTGATCAGGGACTTTATGGCCCTTGTTGCACGGAGGGCCATGCATGAACCTAGTGGCTATATATTGGGTCAAAGGGAATTCTGGTCTCTTCCTTTTATAGTGAATAGGGACACCTTGATCCCCAGGCCTGAGACCGAGCTAGTAGTAGAGACGGCCCTTTCCATAATAGAAGATGAGGGATGGACAAGGCCATTTATAGCAGATCTGGGTACTGGGTGCGGTGTCCTGGCAATAACGCTCGCCCATGAGGTCCATGGAGCCACTGTAGTGGCAACAGACAGGTCGTTTAATGCCCTGATCGTGGCACGCCAGAATGCAGAGAGACTGGGAGTAAGCTCAAGGATATACATGGTACAGGCAGACTGGGTATGTGCATTTAGATTGCCTGAGGTTGCCCTGGGGTTTGATCTGGTCGTCAGTAATCCTCCCTATGTGGCCTATAGAGATAGAGACTTCATGGCTAGAGAGATATTGGATTATGAGCCAAAACAGGCACTCTTTGCAGGAAGAGATGGCCTGAAAGAAGTCAGCAGGCTCATCAAGACAGTGTCTGGAATACTCCGTAAGGGGGCATGGTTTGTCTGCGAAATTGGATGGGATCAAGGAAGAAGGGCCTATAAAGTGGCCTTAGATACTGACAGATACAGATATATAGAAATAAAAAAGGACCTGTCTGGGAGAGACAGGGTCTTGGTGATACAGGGTAAGTAGGTGAGTGACCGTTCACATCCCTGCCAGGGGAATGTAAGGGGAGCCAGAGGCTCCCCTTATTACAGAGTTATCTTCGCCTGCGTTGGGCCTTACGACGTCTACGCTCGGCCTCTTGCATCTTGCGGCGTTTTTTTACACTTGGTTTCTCGTAGAAGCGACGATTTTTGAGCTCTCGTTGGAGTCCGTCAAGCTGCATCTTTTTCTTGAGGACCCTGAGGGCCTTTTCCAGGTTGTCCTGGACTTCTACCACAATCGTCAAAAGTATCCCCCCTTCCCTATCTTTAAGTTAGTTTTTCTTGTATCTTCATTCATATGGCAATAGCCAGGTCTAAAGAGATCTGGCGGGCGATGGGCGACTCGAACGCCCGGCCTTTGGCTCCGGAGGCCAATGCTCTATCCAACTGAGCTAATCGCCCTCTCCCTATCCAAATAACACAATTATGTAATTAGTCAATTCAAATAAACTTAATTTGCTATTTAGGGCTTGTCAATTCAGATTAAATGCTGTCAAATATATACTTTGTAACTTCTCAATAAGTTCTGGCAATACAGTGTCCCCCCTCGCCCAAACCCTCTCCCCTGGGGGAGAGGGCAGGGTGAGGGGGTTAGCTCTGTAGGAAGAGCATGTTGAAAAAAAGAAGCAGCCTGTAATCGGTTACCAAAACCAGCTACTAATCAAAGATAAAGGAAGGAAATAATGGATAAATCTTACCTCATGGCTCCAGGTCCTGTGACCGTTGATCCAGAAGTCCTTGCAGAAATGTCAAGGCCTGTTATTCACCATCGTTCACCAGAGTTTTCAGCTATTCTTACTGAGGTCCGAGAGGGCCTTAAATATCTATATCAGACAAGAAATGATGTCTTGATTCTGGCATCTTCTGGCACCGGGGGTATGGAGGCCTCGGTCGTCAATCTCTTATCCCCTGGAGATAAGGCCATAGTAGTCCGAGGGGGCAAATTTGGCGAACGTTGGTCTGAGCTCTGTAATGCCTATAAAGTAGAGGCCATCAATCTGGAGGTTACCTGGGGAGAGGCCGTGGACCCACAGGAGGTCAAGAAGGCCCTGGATGACAACCCAGATGTCAAGGCAGTGTTTGTACAGGCCCATGAGACATCGACTGGGGTCAAACATCCAGTAAGGGAATTGGGGATAATGCTGAAAGAGAGGCCGAATACGGTATTGGTAGTGGATGCCATAAGTGCACTTGGGGTCTATGAACTTAAGACAGACGACTGGGGCCTGGATGTAGTAGTAACAGGCTCCCAGAAGGCCCTTTCTCTACCTCCTGGCCTGGCATTTGTGAGTGTCAGCGAAAAGGCATGGAAGTTTGCACAGGAGGCCCGGCTGCCGCGATATTACTTTGACTTTTTGAGAGAACGAAAGGCCATTGCAAGACAGACTACGGCCTTTACCCCTGCAGTTTCCCTGATAATTGGCTTGAGAGAGGTACTCAATAAGATAATTAAGACAGGCCTTCCCGCTCTCTATGCACACCACAGACGGCTCTCAGAGGCCACGAAGGCAGGGATAACTGCCATGGGGCTGGAGCTATTTTCTAAGGCACCCTCTGAGTCTGTCACGGCCGTTAAGGCCCCAGAGGGAATAGATGCTCAGGACGTGGTGAAGCTCCTTAGAGAGGAGTATGGTATTACCATTGCAGGTGGTCAGGCACAGGCCAGGGGCAAGATCTTTCGTATCTCCCACATGGGATACCTGGATGAATGGGATATGCTTATCGCCCTGGCTGCATTAGAAAGGGTGCTCAATCGGCTCGGTTATCCTGTAGAGCCTGGAAAGGGCGTGGCCGCTGCAGAGGCATATCTTGTCCAAAATTGAAAAAGATTTAAAAAGGGGATATTTTCATTGTCTATAGTTTTATACGAATGGAGAGAGGCCAGATAGATACTATGAAAGTCCTGATAACTGATCCAATAGCAAGAGAGGGAATCGAGATCTTGAAGGCTGCTGGACTGGATGTAGAGGAGTGCCTCAGGCCTTCTCGTGCTGAGCTACTCAAGGTCATACAGGATGCCCACGCCCTGGTGATTCGCAGTAATACCAAGGTGACGAAGGAGGTAGTAGATGCCGCACGGACACTAAAGGTAATAGGGAGGGCTGGTACAGGTCTTGACAATGTAGACATAGATGCCTGCAACAGACGAGGCATTGTGGTGATGAATACGCCAGGGGGCAATTCCAACTCTGCTGCCGAGCACAGTATAGCCATGCTGATGGCACTTTCACGCCACATCCCTCAGGCCACTGCCTCTATGAAGGCAGGGAAGTGGGAAAAAGGGCGCTTTTCAGGTCAAGAGGTGGCAGGAAAGACCCTTGGGATCATAGGCATAGGACGGATCGGGAATATTGTCTGCCGATTGGCCCGAGGTCTCCAGATGAAGGTAGTGGCATATGACCCACACATACGTCCAGACATGGCCGAGAAGCTGGGGGCAGAATTGGTCAGTCTTGATGATCTCCTTGCCAGGGCCGACTATATAACCGTGCACACCCCACTCACCAAAGAGACAAGGGGGCTTATAAATTCTGATCTCTTTAAAAAAATGAAGGACGGGGTAATGATCCTCAACTGTGCCCGTGGGGGGATTGTCAACGAGCAGGATCTATATGATGCCATGAAGACAGGGAAGGTGGCAGGGGCCGCCTTAGATGTCTTTGAGACAGAACCTGTCAGTGGAGGGCATCCCCTGTTCTCTCAGGAAAACTTTATCTGTACTCCTCATCTTGGTGCCTCTACTAAAGAGGCACAGGAGAATGTCGCTGTGGCCATTGCCAGACAGATAGTAGACTATCTTACAAAGGGAGAAGTAAGAAATGCCGTAAATATGCCGTCGGTAAGTGGTGAGGTCTTGGCCCAGTTGAGACCTACTCTTACCCTGGCAGAGAGGCTGGGTGCCTTCCATGCCCATCTTGCCACTGCACCTGTAGAGGAAGTGAGCATATCATATCAAGGAGATATAGCAGATTTTGATACTGGACCCGTTACTGTATCCGTGCTTAAGGGCCTCCTTAGCCCCATACTCAAAGAGGATATAAACTTTGTGAATGCCCCAATACTGGCCGAAGAACGAGGCATAAAGGTAATCGAGTCCAAGAGTAAGACCTCTGAGGACTTTACCAGCCTCCTTACTGTGTCCGTAAAGACTGGAGATGGCACTAATACCCTGGCAGGGACCATATTTGGGAAAAGAGAGCTTCGCCTCCTAAAGATCAATGACTTTCGTCTGGAGGCCATTCCAGAGGGGCATATGTTGCTCATCTATAATGAAGACAGACCGGGAATAATTGGTCGCATTGGTGTCACATTAGGCAATGCAGGCATAAATATCGCTTTAATGCAGGTAGGCCAGGACCCAGACCATCACCGGAACGTAATACTCCTCACTACAGATGAACACGTAGGAGAAGACGTCCTGTCCCAACTCCAGAGACAGGACGGTGTCAGTAAGGCCCAGGCCATAGAACTCTAGAGTGGAGATCAAGGTGAGATATAGATGCGTCCCTGAGAGGTATTGATTACCTGGCCTATCTCTGAATGGAAGACGCCTCTGTGTTCAAGCTCGTTGTGCAGTGCAGTCGTGCGTTCCTCTGGGACTGCAATCAGGAGCCCTCCTGAGGTCTGAGCGTCTGCCATACAGTCTACTAGCACGGCGTCTACGCCCCTATCTATAATTACAGAGTCCTGGCAATATTTCCGATTGGCAAAGCTGCCTGCTGGAATCATCCCCATATTGGCCATATCTAAAACTGAAGGCAGAATAGGGACACGAGAGGCCCAGAACTGGATGTCTACGCCTGAGCTCACTGCCATCTTCAGGGCATGGCCCAGGAGACCAAATCCAGTAATGTCTGTACAGGCATGGACCCCTATGGCCTGCATGGCAGAAGCGGCATCTCTGTTGAGCGTGGCCATCCACTTTATCGCCTCCTGTTCGACCTCATGCGAGAGCATGCGTCCCTTGACTGCCGTGGCCAGAATGCCAGTCCCCAAGGGCTTAGTGAGTATCAGGTGGTCTCCAACTTGGGCCCCTGCATTTGTCACCACCTCTTTTGGATCTATAGTACCTGTAATGCTCAGGCCATATTTTATCTCAGGATCATCTATACTGTGCCCACCTACCAGGAGTGCCCCAGACTCATGAATTATCTCGAGCCCTCCAAGGAGGATCTCCTTAAGTACCTCCATGGGGATCTCTTTTTCAGGAAAACATACCAGGTTCATTGCCGTCAGGGGCCTTCCACCCATGGCATAGACATCGCTCAGGGCATTGACTGCGGCAATCCTGCCAAAGTCTCTGGGATCATTTACTATAGGGGTGAAGAAGTCTACGGTCTGGATCAGAGCCAGGTCTTCCTTGATACGGATTACGCCTGCGTCGTCAGAGGTCTCTCGACCCACCAAGAGGTCAGGGTGGGCCTCTATAGGCAAGCCCTTCAGGATTTCCTCCAGGTACCCTGGAGGGAGCTTGCTGGCTCAACCAGAGGCCTTTACGCTCTCGGCAAGGCGTATAGAGTTTAATTCACAGACGTCTCGATACATACAACAATTCTATTTCACAAAGATCGATGAGGCAAATTGAATTTACCAATACAGACTGATACAACTATAAGATTTACATATGGTGCAGTGATCTATTTACAACCTCATAGCCCACTTCAGTATGGCCATGTGTAAGTACATCTTGTTTTCTGCCTGGTCCCAAACTACTGAATTTGGACCCTCTAATACCCCCTCGCTTATCTCTTCTTCTCTATGAGCAGGCAGGCAGTGGAGGACAATAACATCTGCATTTGCCTTGGCAAGGAGTCGCGTATTTACCTGATATGGGGCAAATATCTCCCTGCGCTTCTGGGCCTCTTTCTCCTGTCCCATGCTGACCCACACATCTGTATTTACGACATCTGCATCCCTGATTGCCTCTACAGGGTCAGTTAAGACCGTTATAGGTGCCGTGGCCTCTGCCTGGGCGGTCTCTAAGATCTTTCTGTCAGGCCTATAGCCTTCAGGACAGGCAAGGGTCAGACCAAAGCCAAGGCGACTTGCGGCCTGGATCCATGAGTGGGCCACATTGTTTCCATCTCCTATCCAGACCATTTTGAGGGTCTTTAGGTCTCTTCCTCTGTGTTCTATGACAGTCATGATGTCAGAGAGTACCTGGCATGGATGATGTAGGTCTGTGAGCCCATTGATTACAGGGATGTCTGCCCACCTGGCAATTTCATCCACTATCTCCTGGCCAAAGGTACGTACCACAATGCAGTCCAGATATCGAGAGAGTACCCTGGCCGTGTCCTTCAAGGACTCTCCCCTCCCCAGCTGGAGGTCTCTTGAAGGCATAAAGACCGTGCTTCCACCCATCTGGAGCATGGCACTCTCAAAGGAGACCCGTGTCCTTGTAGATGCCTTCTCAAACAGGAGACCCAGGACCTTACCTATAGCAGGCCTGTAGGGGAGGCCTGACTTACAGTGTCTCTTGAGTCTCAAGCCAGAATTAATAAGAGATAAAATCTCTTCACAAGAGAGGTCAAAGACAGTGAGATAGTGTCTCGGACCCATGGATTTTGGATCTGTCAATCTATTCATAGGTGGGAATAATCTCCTCAAGTGCTGCAAGTAGACTATCTATTTCCGTCTCTGTCACAATAAGGGGTGGTACCATGCGGAGTATCTTCTGTTGTGTAAGTAGTGCAAGAAAGCCTCTATCCATAAGTCTGTTCCCCAGGTCAGGTACTGGCTTTCTGAATTCAATGGCCTGGATCAGCCCCCTTCCCCTGGCCTCAAGGACTGTCTCTGGGTACCTCTTTGCCAGGGACCCAAGGCCTTTTCCCATATAGTGACCTTTTTCCATGACCTCATCTAAGAAACCAGGTGAAGTCAGGGTCTCAAGTACCACCTTTGCTGCTGCACAGGCCACTGGATTTCCACCAAAGGTTGAGGCGTGGCTCCCAGGCGGGAGGTGTGACATGACTTCCTCTCTTGCCATCATTGCCCCAATAGGAAATCCGTTTCCCAGGGCCTTTGCAAGGCAGACTACATCAGGGACTACAGGGGTCTGCTCATACGCAAATAGCGTTCCGGTCCTTCCCATTCCCACCTGGACCTCATCAAAGATGAGCAGGGCATCCAGGCGATCACAGATCTCCCTGGCGGCAGAGAGATACTCATCAGATATAGGCCGTACCCCTCCCTCTCCCTGGATAGGCTCGATCAGGATCGCAGCGGTCCTTGGACTGGCAGCCATCTCCAGTGCATCTATGTTGTTGATCGGGACATGGAGAAAACCTGCAGGCATAGGCTCAAAACCGCACTGATATACAGTCTGTCCAGTGGCAGCTACTGTTGCAAGGGTGCGGCCATGGAATGAGCCTTCCAGAGAGATCACCTCATAACAGTCTGGACCGTGTCTATCGTGGCCATAGTGCCTTGCGAGCTTTAGCGCCCCTTCTACGGCCTCTGCCCCTGAATTGCAAAAAAATACCCTGTCTGCAAAGGACTTCTCTATAAGGAGCCTCGCTACTTCTATCTGTGGAAGGGTCCAATAGAGATTCGAGACGTGGACCAGGGTCTTGGCCTGACGGGTTATTGCCTCTGTGACTGCAGGATTGCAGTGTCCCAGACTACATACTGCAATCCCAGCAGCAAAGTCCAGGTATTCTCTCCCTTTATCGTCCCAGACCCTACATCCTTCTCCCCTTACCAGTGTCGCAGGAAAGCGGGTATACGTATTGGCCAGGGGAGATGGTGATCCTCCTGCAGCACTATTATCTATTGATCCTGTCATCACTGAACTATCTCCGTCCCAACTCCGGCATCTGTCAAGAGTTCCAACAAGATGGCATGTCCCTTTCTTCCATCTACTATATGTGCCTTTTCTACCCCTTGTCTGAGGGCCTTGAGACATGCCTTGATCTTTGGAATCATACCTCCAGTCACACTGCCGTCCTCTATGAGCCTCTTTGCTTCAGAGGCCCTTATAGATGGTATAAGCGTGCCCTGTGCCCCCATGACTCCAGGGACATCTGTAAGGAGTATGAGCCTCTTGGCCCTCAATTCTCCAGCTATCGCCCCTGCAACGAGGTCAGCATTTATATTATATGCCTGTCCCTCAGGTCCAACACCTACTGGGGCTATAACTGGTATAAATCCAGAGTCCTCAAGGGCCTTGAGTACTCTGGTGTTGACCTTTACGACCTTACCTACCCTCCCTATATCTATAATTTCAGGTGGGCGTTCATCCCCTGTATATCTATAGATCTTCATGGGATCTGCCTGTATGAGGTCACCGTCTCTGCCAGACAGACCCACTGCCATGCCCCCATGGCGGTTGATTAGCCCCACTATCTCTTTATTAACTGTGCCAACCAATACCATCTCTACTACACTCATGGTCTCGTCGTCAGTAACCCGCTGGCCATCGATAAATGTAGATCTGATACCCATTCTCTCCATTATATGGTTGATCTGTGGTCCACCTCCATGGATAATGATTGGGCTGATACCTACATACTTCATCAAGACGATGTCCAGGACAAACTGCTTCCTTAGGGATTCTCTTGCCATGGCATGACCGCCATACTTTATGACAACGGTCTTGGTAGCAAATTCTCGGATATAGGGAAGGGCCTCTATGAGAATCTGGGCCCTTGACAGACTATCCACAGATCACCTGGTCACAAAATGAACCTGCTGAGGTCCACGTCTTTGGCTATATCACTCAGACTCCTCTTGACATAGTCAGCCGTTATCTGTACGTGCCTTGGGGCAATATCAGGGGCATCAAAGGATATATTCTCGAGCAATTTTTCCATCACAGTGTGGAGTCTCCTTGCACCTATATTCTCTGTGCGTTCATTCACCTCAAAAGAGGTCCTGGCTATCTCTTCAATTGCCTCGGGCTCAAATGTGAGCTCTATATCTTCTGTGGCCAGCAGGGCCTTATATTGGGTAACCAGGGCATTTTCAGGCTCTGTAAGTATCCTCACAAAGTCTCTCTGGGTCAGGGCATCCAGTTCTACCCTGATCGGAAATCTCCCCTGAAGTTCAGGCAAGAGGTCAGAAGGCTTCGAGACATGAAATGCACCACTTGCAATAAAGAGTATGTGGTCGGTATGCACAATGCCATATTTGGTATGCACAGAGGTCCCCTCTACTATAGGGAGGAGGTCCCGCTGGACCCCCTCCCTTGAGACGTCTGGACCAGCACCTCCACCCCCCTTACATGCAACCTTATCGATTTCATCCAAGAAGATGATCCCAGACTGCTCTACGCGGGTAATGGCCTCTTTTACTACTTTTTCCATATCTATCAGTTTCCCTGAGGCCTCGTGTTCCAGGATCTTTTTGGCCTCAGAGACCTTCACATGGCGGCGCTTTTGCTTACTAGGCAGGACATTGGATAACATCTCCTGGATGCTGCTCTGCATCTCCTCCATGCCTGCAGCAGCAAATATCTCTACCATTGGTGAGGTGACATTTTGAGTGACCTCCAATTCTACAAAGCGATCGTCCAGCTTCCCATCTCTCAGCATCTGGCGGAATCGTTCTCTGGTAGCGCTGTTCTCTTCGGCCTTGAGATTTGGCAACAAGAGATCCAGGAGCTGCTCTTCAGCCAGCCCCTTGGCCTTTTCTATTACCTTTTCCTTTTCTTCAGACTTCACCATATCCACTGCAAGATGGGTAAGGTCTCTGATCATGGATTCAACGTCTCTACCCACATAACCTACCTCAGTGAACTTGCTTGCCTCGATCTTGAGGAAGGGGGAATTTGCCAATCTGGCAAGACGTCTTGCTATCTCGGTCTTACCTACTCCAGTAGGGCCAATCATGATGATGTTCTTGGGGGCGATCTCATCCCGGAGCGCCTCTGGGACCTGCTGTCTCCTCCAACGATTTCGGAGTGCAATGGCCACTGAACGCTTGGCCTGGTCTTGGCCAATGATGTATTTATCCAATTCAGTTACTATCTGTTTTGGGGTTAGATATCTGACATCGGTAGTCTCCACTTAATCTATTAGTCCTCCTGAGTCTCTAGGGCTTCAACTGTTATATTTTCATTGGTATATATACAGATAGATGCCGCTATCTTCATTGAGATCACAGCAATTTCTCTGGCAGAGAGATTGCTGTGGGTCACAAGGGCCCTGGCTGCAGCAAGTGCATATGGACCCCCAGAGCCTATAGCCAATATATTGTCATCAGGTTCTATTACATCACCAGAGCCCGATATAAGCAAGGAGTTTTTTTGATCAACTGCTATCAACAGGGCCTCAAGCCGCCTCAAGATCTTATCTGTACGCCATTCCTTGGCGAGTTCAACGGCTGCCCGGACCAGATTGCCTTTATACTGTTCGATCTTTTGTTCAAGTTTTTCAAATAGTGTAAAGGCATCTGCAGTTGCACCAGCAAAGCCAGTAAGGACCTTTCCATTATAGAGTTTTCTGATCTTTCGCGCCTGGTGCTTGACAACTGTATTCCCCATTGTCACCTGTCCATCGCCTGCAAGCACCACATGGCCATTGTGACGAATAGCTAATACAGTGGTACCATAAATATTATCCCTTATCATGTCTCATTATATCCTTTTATTATAATATATTATCAGAGGTCCGGCATCCTTACTGAGGGTAGTGGCCTCTCTTATCTATGTGCCCTGGGATGGCTGGTGTCGTATACCTTACTCAGGCGATCGAAGTCTAGATGTGTATAGAGCTGTGTGGTCGCAAGGCTTGCATGACCTAAGATCTCCTGAATGGCCCTGAGGTCTGCACCTGATTCAAGGAGATGGGTAGCCATAGAGTGACGAAAAGTGTGGGGAGTGACTGGTGAGTTCATTCCAGTCTCTATCCTCCTTTTAGTTACCAGGCGTTCTATGCTCCTGGGAGTCAACCTGGTGCCCATCCGGTTTATAAATGCCGCCTTTTCCTCTCTACGATGTAACCTCTCCAACAGGGCATCCCTAAAAGGCATATAGGCCTTTAATGCCTCGGCTGCCTTCATGCCAAAGGGTACTATCCTTTCTTTATTGCCTTTTCCTTTTACCTGTACCATCTCAGGTGAAAGAGAGATACTCGAGATATCCAGACCTGAGAGTTCACTGACCCTGATCCCTGTGCTGTACAGCATCTCAAGGATGGCCCGGTCCCTTAACTGCTGAAATCCCCTACACTCTCCAGTTTCCAGCATGGAAAAGGCCTCGTCTACAGAGAGACATAAAGGAAGGGCCTTCTCTTTTTGTGGTGCCCTTATGCCATCAGCAGGGCTCTTTTTTATTATCCCCTGTCTTAGCAAAAATCTAAAAAAACTCCGGATGGAGGCAAGGCCACGGGCTACAGTATTCCTGTTCGCCCCCTGCCTCTGCATAGAGGAAAGCCATGCCCTGATCTCTCTGGCAGTGATGGAAGTAGGGTCTCTCTCAGGACCTATAAATCTTATCAGCCCCTCAAGGTCCCTTCGATAGGCCTTGCATGTATTTGGTGAACCACCTCTTTCTATCCTGAGAAACTCTATAAAGGCCTGAACTGCTTTTACCATTAAAATTTGTCCCGATCTAAAAACAAGAAATAAATAGCCTGGTAGACTGTAGTCTGTCAGCCTATTAGGCTAAAAGTCAAAAACTAAGATACCATAAAAATACAATTTACCTAACAGCCTTCAGCCCGCAGTCTAATAGGCTATTCTTATAGTAAATTAGCACACATCTCTTAGATTTCAATGGTAGTCTTATGTCCTCTGGATATCATATAAGCGCAGGTAGACTTTGTGCCCCATGTCATATAGGGACTGGCATATCAGGAGATTCCTCTTTTGGGGAATGCACTCCTGTCGATAAGTTAGATGAGATATTTTAATATGACACAACATAGGGATAGT
>JALTHG010000088.1 GCA_027004715.1 Deltaproteobacteria bacterium | reverse complement strand
GAATTAGTTCAGCTTGAGGATCAGAGGCCTCGCCTTTGATACCCTGATCTTCTCTATCAGGTGTCTCTCTCAGCCCTACATTAATAGTGCGTCCAAAAAACTCCCCTGCCAGTCTCTTTAGATGCTGTCTGTTGTCCTGGTCAGAAAGCAGGTCGTGTTGCATATCTGACTGAGACACAAGCCTGACCTGGTCCCTATCTGGTTCTATCTCTGCCACTTCACAACAGGCCAATAACGACCCAAGTGAAGGCCTCTGTGTCTTGACAAAGCCTACAAATTCATCCCACATCTCCAGACAGAGTCTCTTAGGCGTCTGGGCAGTAGGGGCAGGACCCCGAGCAGAGGCTGTGGCCAGTGCTTTAGGTGATCCTGGACCTGGCCTGTCCTGGACTGAAGACAGAAGTATATTCACTCGCCCCAGGAGCTCATCTATACCCACTACTTCCTTCATAGTACAGAGCCTGATCACGAGTATCTCCAGCGAGAGCCTCGGCGTACTGCTTCTATATATTGTCTCCTGTCCCTTTATCAAGGCATCTGTTATCTGAAGGAGTCCATGGGCAGTATACCTTGAAATGAGAGAAGAAAACTCACCTATATCTTCCCTGCTCAGATCTACTAAGGGAGCTGCCCTTTCTGGTCCAAGGCCCTTTAGGACTATCAAGTGCCTGAAGAACAACACCAGGTCCATGGTAAATTTCTGTATATCCCTGCCAGAGTTATAGACTTCATCGATAAATTCAAGGGCATGACCTATATCACCTTCCAGGATGGCAAAGGCCAGTCCCTTGAGGACCTCTGTCTCTACAACACCCAGGGCCTCACATACCTCTTTTAGAGAAGTTGCACCATAGGCAGTCACCTGATCAAGGAGGCTCAGGGCATCTCTTACACTACCTCCGGCCTCTCTGGCCAACAAAAGTGTCACATCCCGCTGGAGCCCCATCCCTTCTGCCTGAACTATTTTATCTAAGTAGTCTGCTAATTCCAAGGTGGCCAGACGGCGAAACTCATAGTGCTGACATCTGGACTGTATAGTGGCAGGGATCTTCTGGGGTTCAGTAGTGGCAAGGATAAAGTAGACGTGGGGAGGGGGCTCCTCCAATGTCTTCAGGAGTGCATTAAATGCCTCTTTGGTCAACATGTGGACCTCGTCGATGATGTAGATCTTGTACCTACACCGAGTCGGCTGAAACAATATGCCCTCTCTGAGCTGGCGGACCTCATCTATACCCCGATTAGATGCCCCATCTATCTCCTGGACATCTACAGCAGATCCAGCAGTTATCTCCCTGCATGCCAGACACCTGGTACAGGGATCAGGAGAGGGACCAGATTCGCAATTCATGGCCTTTGCCAATATCCTGGCAACAGAGGTCTTACCTACTCCTCTTGGTCCACTAAAGAGGAGTGCATGGGCAATACGATCATTTTTTAGGGCATTTTGGAGGGTCCTAGTGACGTGTCCCTGACCAATTACCTCTTCAAATATCTGAGGACGCCACTTTCGGGCCAAAACTAGATAAGACATAAAATAACTGACTCATAGATAATAGAGATGATAGCCAGGCACCCCTGCAACACACGAAGGGCCCTACTACCGTTGCTTCCTCCCGGACCTGGCGGGGTTCGCAGGGTTTCGTTGTACAGGACCCGGCTATCAAGAGATTGAATTCAGATATAACTGGCGAGAGATCGCCGCCTTCATATTTAGATCCTTAAGATATAGAGGGTCTATTGCCGACCCCTTTTCTAAGAATGCAGTTTTGTGTACCATAGACTATCTATTTTTTCAATCAGGCCGTCTAAAATGTATGACTAAAGACTGAGATATTATATGTTTTACAACCTTAGATTGCAACCAGAATGAAAAACACCTATCTTATTGTTGACTTGATGATCTCTATAATAGTATAGATAGAGCCGTTTTGGGTGCAATCTCATCAATGGCTTCTGGAGAGGTGCCCGAGAGGCCGAAGGGGCACGACTGGAAATCGTGTGTATGCCCAAAAGGTGTACCGTGGGTTCGAATCCCACCCTCTCCGCCA
>JALTHG010000087.1 GCA_027004715.1 Deltaproteobacteria bacterium | reverse complement strand
GTCTTATGAGAGGCCCTGGGATGGACTGCGACATAGCCTATACGCTCACCTGGAATAGACAGGTCCTTGGAAAAAGAGGAGGTCACTATACTGTCTGGATAGTACTTCAGGATAGGAGGCACAGAGAAACCCGTGAATACCAGCCTCCTATAGGGTTCATCAGAGATCAAAAATATCGGGTGGCCAAGCTCTCTGCCTGCCTGCGTGAGGAGCCCTGCGAGTGACTTGATCTCTTTTGCGCTGTAGATTGCACCGGATGGATTGTTGGGGGAGTTTAACAGGACTGCCTTGGTCCTGAGGTTAATGGCATTTTCTATGGCCTTGATGTCCAGAGAGAAATCAGGCCTGGAGGCGACCGGGACCAGTCTGCCCCCATGATTATCGACGTAAAATCCATATTCCACAAAATAGGGCCTTGGCACGATTATCTCTTCATCCGGATTCAAGATGGCCTTGAAGATGATATTGAGCCCGCCTGCCGCACCACAGGTCATGAGGACCTCTTCGGCGCCCAATTCTACCTGCTGGTCTCTGCCCACCTGGGCGGCTACCCTTGATCTTACTTTGAGGAGGCCTGCATTTGGCATATATGAATGGATACCCTTAGAACGGTCTGCTGCCATGGCCTCAAGTGCGTCCTGGAATGGCCTGGGAGGGGACAGGTCGGGATTGCCAAGGCTAAAGTCACAGACATTGTCAGCGCCAAACCTGGCCTTGAGGCGGGCACCCTCTTCGAACATCTTTCGGATCCAGGATGCATTTTCTATGGAATCGAGCATCTTTTGGGATAAGTCCATTGTTTTCCTCAGTGCCTTGACTGTTCACAGTCCCTACTGCTGAGGCGTCTCCAGGAGAATGTGAACAGTTACGACTTGGCTGCTATATAATCTAGGTCTATAATAGTATATTATGGATATACAGATTGCACCCTCTATCCTGTCTGCGGATTTTGGCCGCCTGTCTGAGGAGATTCGATCAGTAGATAAGGCCGGGGCCGATGTGATTCATATAGACGTCATGGATGGACATTTTGTCTCCAACATTACACTGGGTCCTATGGTGGTAGAGGCCATACGATCAGTAACAGACTTGCCCCTGGACGTGCACCTCATGATCGAATCCCCTGACCTCTATATAGATGACTTTGCCCGTGCAGGGGCCTCCTGGCTTACTGTCCATGTTGAGACCTGTACGCACCTCCATAGGACTATTCAATCTATAAAGGCCCATGGGGTCAAGGCAGGAGTTGCATTGAATCCGGCCACATCTCCCTTGACCCTTGAGTATGTTCTTGAAGACCTGGATCTGATACTCGTGATGGGTGTAGATCCAGGTTTTGGTGGTCAGGATTTTATCCTCTCAGTCCTCAAGAAGATAAAGTGCCTGCGTGAATCCTTGACGAGATCGGGTTACTCTTTGCCTATAGAAGTAGATGGGGGTATAAACCTGCAGAACATAGAGGCTATTGTGTCGGCAGGTGCCGATATCTGTGTGGCAGGATCAGCGATCTTTGGCTCTGGCGACTATAAGAAGACTATAGATAGACTGAAGGAATTAGGACACAGAGGACTGGTTGCCAGGGATCATTAAATAAAAGGGGCCTATAGGCCCCTTTTATTGCTGTCTAGCAGCCCTCGATCTTCCTTCTCTTGGGTTTGATGGTTACATTCTGACCGCTCTTCAGTCTACATTTGCCCTTGATCTGGATAGTCATTACATTTCCCTCAATCTTTGTAATTTTACCTTTGCATCTTGCCGCTAAGCTGACGCCTGACAGACTCAACGAAAAGATTAGGGCCAAAACCAATGACGTAACTTTCCTGCGCATGTCTTCCTCCTTATTCTGTTGATTGTTTTAGACAAAAATGCTATTTAGAGAATCTCATATATCTGTTAATATACGAGGATGGGGACTTATGTCAAGTCATTTTAGAGATAGACAATGTGGGTCTTATTGCTTGAGTCAGATTTTACAGATAGATTAGCTGCCAGCTGGCATGAGAGATTTGAGAGTCAGACTTTTTTTGAATATATTTCGATCTATTAATACTGGTGCCTTTCTTTGAGATGTTGCTTTATTCCCAGGCACTGTCTGGCAACGAGAAGAAAGTTGGGTGTATATGATGGACAAAAATATAGTGTCTTGTGATAAGGGAAGAGACAATATCTTATACCACCTGGAGTTATCTCATGGCTGCAGTCAGATCTGGCCCTTGTTGGACCTGGCAGAGAAACTCAATGTAGTCTTTTTGGGGGCACATGACCTTGATGAGATCCTGCAGGCCGTGTTGATTGGGATAACCATGGGAGAGGGTCTGGGTTTTAACCGAGCCTTTTTGATTTGGCTTGAGAGTAAAGAACAGTGCCTGCAGGGTGAGTTGGCAATCGGCCCACTGACCCCTGAAGATGCCCATCAGATATGGACAGAAATGTCTCAAAAGAGGCCATCTCTATTTGATATTTTGGATAATGTCAGGGATACATTCTGTGATGATAGTTATCCGCTCAATCAATTTGTAAGACAGATAAGGGTCCCCCTTTCGGCAAAAGACCACGTCCTGGTACAGTCAGTGACTGAAAAGCGGGCCTTCTTGATTAGATGCAAGGACAACACGGGTCTTGCTGCATCACAGGACCTCATACAGATTTTGGATACAGATGAATTTGTGGTCGTGCCACTCTTTACCCAGGAGGAGTCTTATGGAGTGATACTGGCTGACAATTTTATTACCAGGTCTCATATAACGCAGGAAGATGTGGATGCCCTTCAGCTCTTTGCATGTTTTGCCTCTATGGCAATCAGCAGGGTACGTATGTGTAAGTTTATGGAGGAACAGATTAAGGAGCTAAAGAGCCTGAATAGCGAGCTGGATCGCAATAAGGATCTCTTGGTCGATGTAGAGAGGTATGCAGCCCTGGGGAGGATGGCAGATCAATTGGCCCATAGGATAAGGAATCCCATTTCAGTAATAGGGGGGATAGCCAGAGTCCTTGATAAAAAGATTGGGGACCCCAGACTGACTTCCTATATAGATACCATACTCAAGCAGAGCGAACGTCTGGAAGAGACCCTGGAAGAGATCTTTGATTTTAAACAGACCCCTGTGCTATATCTGCAACCCATAGCTCTATACGACCTGATAAAGATCTCCTTGAATATCTTTAAAGCAGAGCTAGATAGACACAATATAGAGCTTCAGACCCACTTCCCTGATTTAGAACTCAGGCTCTCTGTCGATCGGATATACATGCAGAAGGCCTTTCTAAATATCTTAAAGAATGCTGTAGATGCCATGCCAGATGGTGGATCTCTGATAGTCTCTGTATACCTTTTCGAAAAGGCCATAGAGATCCAGATAATGGATACAGGCTTTGGGATGATGAGATACCACTTGACCAGGGCAGAGGAGCCCTTTTTTTCTACTAAAGTTCAGGGCCTGGGCCTGGGCCTTAATGTGGCAAAACGGGTAGTTGAGTTACATGGGGGGAGCCTGTATCTCAAGAAAAATAGGTTTGGTGGTACAACCGTCACGGTTGCCCTTCCCAGGATATAAATACTTGAATATGTTTGAGATTTTTATCAAGACACACTTTTCGGCTGCCCACTATCTACGTAACTACCCTGGGAACTGTGAGCACCTTCACGGCCATAACTGGGATGTAAAAGTGGTAGTCAGGGCCAGAGACTTGAATAAAATAGATGTGGCCATTGATTTCCGAGACCTCAAAGGGATCGTGACCAGGGTATTGTCTGAATTAGACCACACCAATCTTAATGATCTTCCCTATTTTAGGGAGAGGAATCCCTCATCAGAGAGACTGGCAGAGTATATCTATAGAAATATTAAGAAGCAGATCAGGTCTTTTGGTGATATAGATCTGAAAGAGGTCACTGTCTGTGAGACCTCTGGGACTGGAGTGACCTATTGGGAGGAATAGAGGGCTTGAGCTCTTCCTATAACTCAATCTGTTCCATATCAGAGACCTTTGTGAGCCTGCAGGGAGAGGGTGCCTGGGCTGGATGGCCCTGTTTCTTTATTCGCCTGTCAGGGTGTAATCTCAGATGTAGTTATTGTGATACCAGATATGCCTATACAGAACTGGAGAAGAGGGATATCCCAGGACTTATTGCAGAGTGGAGACAGAGTCGGATCAGGCTTGTAGAGGTTACTGGAGGGGAACCCCTATTGCAACCCGCAACTCCAATATTATTAAAGGCCCTGGTGAATGAGGGTGCCAGGGTGCTTCTGGAGACCAATGGGAGTCTACCCGTCAGTAGCGTCCCCAGAGAGGTGATCAAGATACTTGACCGAAAGACCCCAGGGAGTGGCATGGAGAAATTTTGGCTTGAAGACAATCTCTGTTGGCTGAATCAGGGGGACCAGCTCAAGTTTGTAATAACAGACCGAGAGGATTATAGATGGGCAAGGGAAGAGGTCCTGAGACTCTGTCTTTGGCACTATACAGAGGTCCTGTTTTCTCCTGCATGGAATAGCCTGGCTCCTTCTGATCTGGCCAGCTGGATTGTAGCAGATAGGCTCCCTGTGAGGTTTCAGGTCCAATTACATAAGGTCCTCTGGGGAGATAAAAGAGGTATATAGTCTAAAGAGACATTGACAGGTCTATCTAAATAATGTAAGAATACTCTGGAAGGATTTTTGGATAGAGGTTAATTGGTACAAGTTTCTGTTCCGTCTAGATTTTAGGCTTTGGGGGAAGGGATCCTGAGATGATAAGTATCGATTATTCAATAATTGTAGTGGCGGTCTTTTTTTTAATCCTGATGGTTATCCTAAACTCTATGCTCTATAAGCCAATTCGAGAGATGCTCAAGAAACGTGAGTCAAAAATGGCTTCTCTCCGGGAGGAAGTGGAAAAATATGAACGTAATGCCCAAGAGCTCCTCAAGGATTTTGAACAGAAGTTGGCAGATGCCCGTGTTGCTGGCCAAAAGGCAGTGGAGAGTTTGAAGGCAGAGGCCCGAGAGGAAGAATCTAGTATAACTCAGGCAAGCAGTAAAGAGGCAGAGGCAAAGAAACAGGAGTTGATGGCAACTCTTTCGACTGAGATTGAGGCAGCCAGGAAGGAACTCTTGTCCAAAGTTGAGGCCTTTGCTATGGAGATTTCCCAAAAGCTTTTGGGGAGGGCTATATGATGGTGTACATAAGGAAGTATTGGGCAGGTATTTCCCTGGTTTTGGCCTTTTCTCTGGTAGTTGCGTTTATATTCATGGCAGGGATGGCTGGAGCTACTGTAAGGCATCCCACCTCACATGCCATCCTTTTGGCTCAGGCAGATCAGGGTACAGGGAGTGCCCTTAATAAAGAGAAGACAGAAAAGACACCTACATCCAGTAAAGAGGAAGAGGGACGTGGTCCACTAAATCTGAGCCATAGACAGATAATGAATTTTATCTGGGCATGTCTAAATTTTGCTGCCCTTGTCTATATTCTGGTGAGATTTGGGAAAAAGCCTGTTGCGACTGCCCTTAATGGCAGGATTGAGTCCATACAGAATGCCTTTGATGATCTAGATGCCAGGCGAGCAGAGGCAGAAAAGAAGTATGCAGAGTATGAACACAAGCTTTCTGGTATAGATGAGCAGGCAAAGCGCATACTTGAGTCCTTTAAAGAGCAGGGTGAAGCAGAGAAAGAGAAGATTATAGCTCAGGCCCGTGATACTGCAGAGGCTATCAAGGCACAGGCAGAATTTTATGTAAGACAGGAGCTTGCCAATGCAAAGAAGGAACTCCAATCCGAAATAGCTGATATGGCCGTCAAGATGGCAGAAGAATTGATTCGCAAGAATCTGAATGAGCAGGATCATCATCGGCTCATCAGTGAATATCTTGAAAGGGTGGTACAGGAAAATTGACCAGTACAGTTATAGCCAGAAGATATGCTAAGGCCCTCTTTGCTGCTGCCAAAGAGGAAGGGAAGTTAGAGGCCTTCAGCCAGGCATTGAAGGAGATAGATGCCTTCCTGGAGGAAAATCCTGATATAGAGAGCACTCTTGTAAGCCCGATATTCCCTGCTGATCTGAAACACTCGGTCATAGATGGGGTTATAAAGGCCTTAGATATAAAAGGTACTCTTGTGAGTTTTTTGAGGCTCTTAGTAGATCGCTACAGGATACAATATTTAAGGCAGATAGTGGATAGTTTCCAAGGGTTTATGGATGAAGAGATGGGGATTGTGCGTGCAGTGGTCCGAGCTGCAGTTCCTATGTCAGAAGACCTCAAAAAGAAATTTGCAGAGGTCTTGGAGCAGGTTACTGGCAAGCAGGTGACTCTGCAGATAGAGGAAGACCCTGCCATAGTTGGTGGAGTGGTTGCCCGTGTAGGCGATATGGTCTGGGATGGCAGTATCAAAAGCCAGCTCCAGAATATCAGAGAATCTATAGGAAGGGGTGAGTTAGGATAATGGCACAGATAAAAGCGCAGGAAATTAGTGATATTATAAAGAGACAGATTCAGGACTATGAGAAGACCATTGACCTTGCCGAGACAGGTACAGTGCTGTCAGTTGGTGACAATGTTGCACGTGTCTATGGCGTAAGGAACTGCATGGCCATGGAGCTCCTGGAATTTCCTGGTGGCATCATGGGCATTGCCTTAAACCTTGAAGAGGACAATGTGGGTGTTGCCATTATGGGTGACATCAGGGGGATTAAAGAAGGTGACCTTGTCAAGAGGACAGGCAGGATTGCCGAGGTGCCGGTTGGTGAGGCCTTGTTGGGTAGAGTTGTCGATGCCCTTGGCAATCCTATAGATGGGAAAGGGCCGATCGAGGCAAAAGAGACCAGACATATTGAATTGAAGGCCCCTGGTGTGATCGCCAGGAAGGGTGTGCATCAGCCGTGCTATACCGGTCTTAAGGCAATTGATGCCATGACACCTGTAGGTAGGGGGCAGCGTGAGCTGATCATTGGTGACCGTCAGATAGGAAAGACGGCCATATGTGTAGATGCCATTATTGCCCAGAAGAATACAGATGTCTATTGTATATATGTGGCATCTGGTCAGAAGCAGGCCACAGTGGCCCTGGTTGTTGAGGCGCTACGTCGATATGGGGCCTTAGATTATACTACAGTAGTTGCAGCCAGTGCCAGTGAGCCTGCATCTCTGCAATATATAGCTGCATATTCAGGGTGTGCCATGGGAGAATATTTCCGTGACAAGGGACAGCATGCCCTTATCCTTTATGATGACCTCTCAAAGCAGGCTGCATCCTATCGAGAGCTTTCACTCTTGCTCAGGCGTCCTCCAGGACGTGAGGCATATCCTGGTGACATCTTCTACAATCACTCAAGGCTATTGGAGAGGGCTGCCAAGTTGAGCGACGAGTTGGGTGGAGGTAGTCTTACAGCACTTCCTGTGATTGAGACCCAGCAGGGTGATGTGTCTGCATATATACCGACAAATGTGATTTCCATTACAGATGGTCAGGTCTATCTGGAGCCAGGGCTCTTCTTTGCAGGTGTCCGTCCTGCAATCAATGTAGGTCTCTCGGTATCTCGGGTCGGTGGTGCGGCCCAGGTAAAGGCCATGAAACAGGTTGCAGGTACTCTGAGGCTCGATCTGGCTCAGTATCGTGAGTTGGCCGCATTTGCCCAGTTTGGTAGTGATCTGGATAAGGCCACGCAGGACCAGCTCAATCGTGGTGAGCGTCTGGTAGAGATCCTTAAACAGCCGCAATATAATCCCCTTCCAATGGAGAAACAGGTGACTATTCTCTATGCTGGTACGCGTGGATATCTGGATGAATTGCCAGTAAAGGTCCTCTCTGACTTTGAGAAAGAGCTCTATGACTTTATAGAAAAGAGCCATCCTGATATCTTTAGTGAGCTTAAAGAGAAAGAGGCCATAGATGATAATCTTGACAAAAAGATGGGTGCGGCAATTGGGGATTTTGTCAAGCAATTCAAGGCAAACCGTAATCTTTAGGGAAAGGGGCTGTCTATAAATGGCATCGCTGAAAGATATCAAGCTCAAGATAGCAGGTATAAAAAAGACCGAGCAGATTACCAAGGCCATGAATATGGTAGCTGCTGCAAAGCTGCGTGGGGCCCAGCAACGTATGGAGGAATTTCGTCCCTATGCGGAGAAATTCTCTTCTGTCATGGCTGAGTTGGCTGGAGCAGGTATTGATACCAAGGCCTTTCCGCTTATGGCAATTAGACCTGTGAAGAGGGTAATGTTGATCTTGGTGACTTCTGATAGGGGTCTGTGTGGAGCATTCAATGCGAACCTTATAAAGGCCGCTGAAAAATTTCTGGATTCTCAAAAAAGAGAAGGTCGAGAGTGCTGTCTGTCTTGTATTGGAAAGAAGGGGGATGCCTACTTTAAGAAGAGTCCATTTGAGGTCGTACAGAGCACTGTAGGCATTATGGCTAATGTCCAGATGTTCAATGCGAGGCAGGTTGGTCAGAATGCAATAAATCAGTTTCTTGAGGAAAAGATAGATGAAGTACAGGTACTCTATGGGCGTTTTATCAATGTAGTAGTACAGCGTCCTACATTGAACCGTATTGTGCCTATTAGTGCTGAAGGTCTCAGTGGGGCTGAGGAGAAGGAGTCCAAAGGGGCAAGGGCCATATACATGTATGAACCCAAGCCTGAAGAGATCCTCAGTCAGTTGTTGCCCATGTTTGTGAATGTACAGATCATGCATGCCATGTTGGAGACCGCGGCCAGTGAACAGGCCGCCCGTATGACCGCTATGGACAATGCGACCCGTGCATGTAAAGATATGATAACAGACCTTACTCGTGCCTTTAATAAGGCCAGACAGAGTGCAATAACTGCTGAGCTTATGGATATCGTTGGCGGAGCTGAGGCCCTCAAGTAGGGCTTGGCAGCCGAGAAAAATACTTGGCGCCGAGAGCAGGTGCCTGAGGAGGTAGAATAATAAATGGCTACTGAAACTGCAAATATAGGGAGGATATCTCAGGTCATCGGTGCTGTTGTCGATGTGGAGTTTGAGCCTGGAAAGGTACCGCCTATTCTAAATGGCCTTGCTGTTACCAATCCAGCTATAGACGACACAGAGGAAAATTTGATCCTTGAGGCCGCACAGCATCTGGGTGACAATGTGGTACGTTGCATTGCCATGGATACCACTGATGGGCTTGTCCGTGGCATGCCGGTTAGAGATACAGGTGCTCCGATTACCATTCCTGTTGGTAAGCCTACTTTGGGTAGGATAATGAATGTCATAGGTCGACCAGTTGATGGATTGGGACCGATTGATGATACTCATAGATTGCCTATTCACCGCAAGTGTCCTACCTTTACTGAACAGGATACAAGTGTCCATCTCCTTGAGACTGGTGTCAAGGTCATGGATCTCTTAGTCCCGTTTCCTAGAGGTGGTAAGATGGGGATGTTCGGTGGAGCAGGTGTTGGAAAGACCGTTATTATGATGGAGATGATCCACAATATCGCCATGGAACATGGTGGTATCTCGGTGTTCTGTGGTGCCGGCGAGCGTACCCGTGAAGGAAATGACCTCTACCATGAGATGAAGGCCTCTGGAGTCTTGCCCAGGGCATCTTTGATATATGGTCAGATGACAGAGCCACCTGGTGCCAGGGCCAGGATTGGTCTTACTGGTCTTACTTCAGCAGAGTATTTTAGGGATGAAGAGGGCCAGGACGTGCTATTCTTTATTGATAATATATTTCGGTTTACTCAGGCAGGTTCTGAGGTCTCTGCCCTTTTAGGGCGTATTCCTTCTGCCGTTGGTTATCAGCCAACCCTTGCTACAGACTTAGGGGCACTACAGGAGAGGATTACCTCTACGAACAAGGGCTCTATTACCGCGGTTGAGTGTGTGTATGTGCCGGCAGATGACTTGACTGACCCTGCTCCGGCTACTACCTTTGCCCACCTCGATGGTACAGTAGTCCTTTCAAGGCAGATTGCAGAGCTTGGTATATATCCTGCTGTGGATCCCCTGGACTCTACATCGCGCATTCTAGATCCCCTTGTCGTGGGTGAAGAACACTATCGGGTGGCCCGTACGCTTCAGCAGACCCTGCAGAAGTACAAAGACCTTCAGGATATCATTGCAATCCTTGGTGTAGATGAGCTTTCAGATGAGGACAAGCTCACAGTAGAGAGGGCCCGGAGGTGTCAGAGGTTTCTCTCCCAACCATTCTTTGTGGCCGAGACCTTTACTGGTATGCCTGGCAAGTATGTAAAGGTTGAAGACACAATTCGTGGATTTGCTGAGATCCTTGAGGGTAAACACGATGATCTGCCTGAGGCGGCCTTTTATATGGTAGGTACAATTGAGGAGGCCGTAGAAAAGGCCAAGAAGATGTGAGATATATTTCTAGCTGGATGGATTATGAGGCTATAGAAGGAAAGATAAATGGCAAACAAGATACTTCTTGAGGTTGTTACACCTTCGCGCGTAGTGGTAAGCGAAGAAGTAGAATTGGTTAGTTCGCCTGGTGCTGATGGCATCTTTGGTGTAATGGCGAATCATTGTCCTCTTTTAGCTACCCTTAAGATAGGGGAAATGCACTATACCAATGATGGCCAGGTAGTTCGTTTGGCAATAAGTGGTGGATTCTGTGATGTATCAAATAATCGCATGACCGTACTGGCCGAATCTGGTGAGCTGTCTACAGAAATTGATGTGGAAAGGGCGCTTAGAGCCAAAGAGAGGGCAGAACGCAGACTTCAGGAGGCCGAGGCGCGGAAGGGGGAAATCGACATAGCGCGTGCCCAAGCCGCTCTTAGGAGGGCCCTTGTAAGGCTTCATGTGACTGGGGCCCAGACTTAATGAGAATTGTATCTGGGTGTTGAGATTAGAGCCAAGAGGCAAGCGTGAGCTTGCCTCTTTTTTTTAGAGGTCTTTGCTCATGAAGGGTACCAGTTCCTGGGCATCTATTGTGCTTGCAGCAGGCATGGGCACCAGGATGAAATCAGAGGTCCCGAAGGTAATGCATCACCTCCTCGGGAGACCCATTATTGCATATGTCCTGGACCTGCTAAAGAATTTGGATATGGCCATCAGGGTGGTAGTAATAGGTCATGGTGGGGGGCTTGTCAGGGATTACCTGGCAGGACAAGGGGTTGAGCTGGTAATGCAGGAGCAGCAGCTTGGTACAGCCCATGCTGTGTTATGTGCAGAGAGGGCATTGAAGGAGTTTTGTGGCAGGGTATTGATCATCTGCGGCGATACCCCTTTACTGAGAGAGGGCACCCTGGCCTCCTTTATGCGTGCCCATGAGCGGTCTGGAAGGTCCCTTTCTATCCTGACTGCCTGTCTGAAGGACCCTGGTGGATATGGGCGGATACTCAGGTCTGGGGGTGAGATCCAGGCTATAGTTGAGGAGAGAGATGCCTCAGAGGCCGAAAGATCAATAACTGAAGTAAATACTGGTATCTATGCAGTTGATTCAGGGTTTTTATTTAATGCCCTAGACGGCATTGGCTGTGAGAATGCACAGGGGGAGTATTATCTGACTGACATAGTAGGTATAGCAGTATCTAGAGGCATCTCAGTAGGGGGTATTAGTCTTGCTGCTGAAGATGAGATATGGGGAGTCAACTCTAGATTAGACCTTGCGAGGGCCGAGGATGTTATGTTGGACAGGATAAGGAGGGCCTGGATGGAGGTTGGGGTGACTTTCGAGCTCTACAGATCTGTCTATATAGAGCCAGGAGTCATACTATCTCGTGACGTCACAATTGGTCCTCATGTAGTCCTAAAGGGTAGGACAAAGATAGGTGAAGGGGCAAGACTCGGCGCCTTCAGTTATCTCGAAGGCGTAGAGATACCTCCTGGTAGTCAGGTCCCTCCCTTTAGCAAGCTGGTCAAATAGGACCAGCCAGAAGAGAGGTTGGAATTGAGAGATTACACTTGAAGTCTATAAATTTTGTGTCCAGGGTGGTTATGAATGTCCAGGTGAAAATAGCTCAAGGCTGAAAGCTGAAAGTAAAAGATTTATGCTTTTTTGCCTTATGCCTTTGAGGCAACTTTAGGGTGCAAGGATCAGGTGGCGTTTAGATAGAACAAGGAGAAAATAATGAGTGATCAGGAGCTTCATCTTTTGGAAGAAAAGGTTGAAGGTCTTATAAAATATTGTAACGACATAAGGTCTGAACGGGACGAGCTCCTTAGGCAGACGCAGGAACAGGCTCTTCATTTAAAGGAACTTGAGGAAAAATTGACCAGGCTTGAGGATGAGAGGGAAAAGGTCCATTTTCGGGTCTCAGCCCTCATAGAAAAGATTGAGCAGCTTGAGGTATTTTCTGGAGGGCAAAAAGAGGCTAATCTCATGTGACGTTCACATTCCTCTCCTGGCCAGCAGTGGCCTTTTGGAGGGTTGTGCGGATTAATTGGCAAATGCCTGATCTTGTGCATCGAGCTATGCCCCTGAAAGCCTGGGAAGGGGATGTGGACAGTTCTCCTCAGGAGTCTATTTAGGACCAGATCTGATTTGAGACCTATTTTTATGATAAAGGGGTGGAGATGACTCTTGCAAGACTAGACTTTTTTGGCCAGGTCTATGATCTGCGGGCCGATGACCCAGAGGTTGATGTCAAAGAGGTCGTAGAGTATGTTCAGGCAAAGGTGAGAGAACAAGAGATCACCAATAAGGGTCTAGCTCCTCATAAGATGATAGTATTGACTGTACTCAATATGGCTAAAGACTATATATTGGCCAGGCATCAGTTAAGGGATTTGGAAGACATGGTCTTAAACAAGACTAGTAGATTGGTTGCCGAAATTGATTCTGTGATGGATTAATTCGGCAGGTTATGTTAAAATAATAGAAAATATTTTCTCCTGCTGTGTTGGTGATTGGCAGGGTCTGTTGAGCCAACATCTCATATAAGGGGGTTTCCTCTCCATATAGGGTTAGAAGAAGAGAGATCTTCTTCTCGAATAGGGTGGATGAGACCCCCACCTGGGTTACCAGGTTCAATAGGGTTGTCAACACGGCACAAGCGGGAGATTTATTGAGGCTATAACCCCATTCGGGTACATATATATAAATCGGGTTTGGTAAGGGAATAAATCTATAGGATGTGCTGGCCAGAATGAGAAGATATAGGTGGCTATATCAAGATATATAGATCTACAATGGCTCTATGTGGCCCTTTATATGGAAGGATCTCTATATAAAATGTAAAAAAATCTCTAAGAGAAGACTTGGAGTGAGAGGGATTGGTCATCTTGATTCTGTTTAGGTAGGTATAGTAGTCTATTTATGTAACAGTACAATTATAGCATATCCTCTAGGCCAGTTCTGGTCTGAATTCCTATTACCTGCTAAAGTCCATATGTGGCCGTTATTAAATACTCTTAAAGGAGTTGAAGTGGGGTGTGGCTATCCTAAAGGAAAGTGCCACCCATCATGGAAAATTTTTATCTGATAGCTTCAATTATTTTGGGCCTGGTTATAGGCCTGATTATAGGCATATGGTTTGCTAAACACAGGGTAGATAGGCTTATCCTCAAGAAGGAAGAGCTTGAGCATTTAAGGGAAAAGGCTCAGGCAGAGGCAGAGAGACTGCTCCAGGAGGCCAAGTTCAAGGGGCATGAGCATGCCTTTAAATTGAGGAAAGAGGCTGAGGACGCAATAAAGGAACAGAGGGCCGAGCTGCGTGATCAGGAGAGACGGCTACGACAGAAAGAGGAACAGGTAAATCACAAAGAGGATCTGATAGATCACAAAGAGATTGAGGTCCTGGAGAAGGAAAAGAAGCTTCAGGAACTGGAACATACGATCCAGACCAAGAAAAAAGATATAGATACGTTGGTGGCCAGGCAGAGGGAGCAGCTCGAGAAGATAGCTGGTATGTCGTCTCAAGAGGCCAGGGACTACCTGCTGAAGTCACTGGAGGTAGAGGTCAGACAGGATGCGGCCAGACTGATCAAAAAGATAGAGACAGAGGCCAAGGAGACTGCTGAAAAGAGGGCCAAGGATATAATTTCGCTGGCCATATCCAGGTATGCAGGTGAATATGTGTCAGAGAGGACCGTTTCGGTAGTAAATCTGCCCAATGAGGAGATGAAGGGCCGCATAATAGGCAGGGAGGGCAGGAATATACGGGCCATAGAGGCCGCTACAGGCATAGATCTTATCATCGATGATACCCCAGAGGCCGTCTTGCTATCTGGCTTCAACCCGGTACGCAGAGAGGTGGCCAGGATCGCACTTGAGAGGCTGGTTGCCGATGGCCGAATCCATCCGGCCCGCATTGAGGAGGTAGTAAAAAAAGTAGAAAAGGAGATAGATACTGTCATTCGGGAGGCAGGTGAGCAGGCCACCTTTGATGTAGGTATCTATGGAATCCATCCCGAGCTCATAAAGCTATTGGGGAAGCTCCGTTTCCGTACCAGCTATAGCCAGAATGTATTGCAACATTCTGTTGAGGTCGCCTTTCTCTGTGGCGTAATGGCCTCCGAACTGGGCATAAAGGTCAAGAGCGCAAAGCGGGCTGGCCTGCTCCACGATATCGGAAAGGCCGTGGATCATGAAGTAGAAGGTCCTCATGCCATCATAGGTGCAAATCTGGCCAAAAAGTATGGGGAGTCCAAGGAAATTGTACATGCCATTGCGGCGCATCATGAGGATGTGAAGCCAAATACAGTATTGGCTGTACTGGTTCAGGCTGCAGATGCCCTTTCAGGCGCAAGGCCTGGGGCCAGACGGGAGATGTTTGAAAGCTATGTAAAGCGCCTGGAGGACCTGGAGAAGATTGCAACAGAGTTCGCAGGTGTCCAGAAATCCTATGCCATCCAGGCAGGGCGTGAGATCCGCATAATGGTATTTAGCGATCGTGTATCTGATGCAGAGGCAGTGCTCCTGTGCCGTGAGGTCGCCAAGAAGATAGAGAGTGAGCTGAGTTATCCTGGTCAGATCAAGGTGACTGTAATAAGAGAGACAAGGGCCGTGGAATATGCAAAATAATTTGATAGTTAGACAGGTATAATATGGAGCAGGATCTGGAAAAGGCCATGGGACTCATCCGAAGGGGGGCCGTAGAGATAATTGAGGAAGATGAGCTGGAGGACAGGCTAGAGAGGGCCATAGAGACAGGCAGGCCCTTGAATGTCAAGGCCGGGTTTGATCCCACTGCACCAGACCTGCATCTGGGTCATACAGTGCTCATACAGAAGATGAGGCATTTTCAGGAACTAGGACACCACGTAATCTTTCTCATAGGGGATTTTACCGGCCTGATTGGGGATCCAACCGGCAAGTCAGAGACCAGGCCTTCCCTCACTCCCCAGCAGGTCCAGGAGAATGCCAGGACATATAGAGATCAGATCTTTAAGATCCTGGATCCGCAAAAGACTGAGATCGCCTTTAATAGCACATGGATGCATAAGATGAGCTCCATGGACATGATCCGTCTGTGTGCCAGGCACACAGTTGCCAGGATACTGGAAAGGGATGACTTTAAGAGGCGTTTTCAAGACCAGAGGCCTATAGGTGTGCATGAGTTTATCTATCCCCTGATCCAGGGCTATGACTCTGTGGCCTTACAGGCCGATGTCGAGCTTGGAGGTACTGACCAAAAATTTAATCTCTTGGTGGGACGCCATATACAGAAGGAGTATGGCCAGCGTCCCCAGGTTGTCTTGACCATGCCTCTCCTTGAAGGGCTGGATGGGGTCCAGAAAATGAGCAAGTCTCTGGGTAATTATGTGGGTATTGATGAACCACCACAGGAGATGTTTGGAAAGCTTATGTCCATCTCAGACGAGATGATGTTTAGATATTTTGAGTTGCTGAGTGATCGTGATATGCTAGAGATCCAGAGGCTTAGAGAGGGAATTGCCCTTGGCCACCTTAATCCAAAGGATGTAAAGATGGACCTTGCAGAGGAACTTGTGGCAAGATTCCATGGTGCCCAGGCCGCAGGTGCCGCAAGGGCTGGCTTTGAGGCCCAGTTCAGTAAGAGACAGGTCCCTGAAGACATCATGGAGTTTCGTCTGTCTCCTGGCGTAAAGGTGGTCTATCTCCCCAAGGTCCTCAAGGAGGCAGCCCTCGTAAAGAGTAGTTCTGAGGCCAGGCGGCTTATCAGACAGGGCGCTGTGAGTATTGATGGCACCAAGATATGGTCTGAGGAGATCGGGCTTCAGGGGACTGAAGGGGTCCTAAAGGTAGGAAAGAGGAGATTTTTGCGGATTATATGCAGGTGATTGGTGCCTGAGCTGGTACATTCAGATACAATCTTGATCCACAGATTTTGCAGATTACACAATAATTACGATTGTTTTATTACCTGTGAGAGGAGCTTCAGGAGGCCAAATGTATCATCACTACTTTTCTGATAGTTATTTCCAATTGGCCCAGGAATTTATACCAGGCGGAGTCAACAGCCCGGTCCGTGCATGCCGGTCAGTAGGGTGTAATCCCATATTTATCGAAAAGGCAGATGGCTGCTATCTATACGATGTAGATGGGAATCGCTATATCGACTATATCTCTTCCTGGGGTCCTATGATCCTTGGGCATGTCCATCCTGAGGTGAAGGCAGCAGTTGCCGAGGCCCTGGAATCTGGTACCAGTTTTGGGATACCCACCTGGAGGGAGGTGGCCCTGGCCAGGAAGATAGTCGAGTTTGTGCCATCCATTGAGCAGGTGAGGCTGGTAAATTCTGGCACAGAGGCCGCCATGAGTGCCATACGCCTGGCCAGGGGATATACAGGTAAAAAGAAGATATTGAAGTTTGATGGCTGTTATCATGGGCATGCGGATTCCTTCCTGATAAAGGCCGGTTCTGGTGTGGCGACTCTTGGGATCCCTGGGAGCCCTGGGGTGCCTGAGGAGGTGGTAGCAAGCACCTTGGCCGTGCCCTTTAATGACCTGGAGGCCCTGAGGTCTGTCTTAGACAGAGATGGAGATGAGATGGCAGCGGTCATTGTGGAACCAGTTGCCGCCAACATGGGGGTAATCCCTCCAGGGGATGATTTCCTCCCCAAACTCAGGGCCTGGACCCAGGATAGGGGTATATTGCTCATATTTGACGAGGTGATCACAGGTTTCAGGCTGGCCCGTGGCGGGGCCCAGGAATATTTCCAGATAATGCCGGACCTTACCTGTCTGGGAAAGATAATTGGTGGTGGCCTGCCTGTAGGGGCATATGGTGGCAGGAGGGAGATTATGGAAAAGGTTGCCCCTGTGGGCCCTGTCTATCAGGCAGGGACCCTGTCTGGCAACCCACTTGCCACTGCAGCCGGCCTTGCAACCCTTGAAGTGCTGGATCGGCCAGGGGTCTATGAGGTCCTGGAAGAGAGGTCAGAGGCCCTGCAGAGTGGGTTAGTGGACCTGGCCAAACGCTATAGTGTGCCATGTTGTCTACAGCGGGTGGGGTCTATGATGACTGCCTTCTTTGGCCAGAGAGGCCCTGTCACTGACTTTGAGACAGCACTTAAGTCCGATGCCGATCTCTATGCACGTTTTTTTAGAGGCATGTTGGAAAGGGGTGTCTATTTTGCCCCATCGCAGTTTGAGGCAGGCTTTGTGTCTCTGGCCCATGACTGGGAAGTGATAGAAGAGACCCTGAGGGCCGCTGAATCTGTATTCAGAGATATTGTATGAGGATAGGTATATAATTTTTTATATATAAATATAAATTGATTGACAGTAAG
The DNA here is from genome assembly GCA_027004715.1 of Deltaproteobacteria bacterium. Classification (GTDB taxonomy): domain Bacteria; phylum Desulfobacterota; class Dissulfuribacteria; order Dissulfuribacterales; family UBA3076; genus JALTHG01. Next base: position 68 of record JALTHG010000087.1, on the reverse strand, counting down.
GTCTTATTATGCTATTTGATTAGTCAATCTGGTGGGAAGGCCTTTGAGGAGGAGGGTGGTACATAGTA
>JALTHG010000086.1 GCA_027004715.1 Deltaproteobacteria bacterium | reverse complement strand
TGCAGGCAGAAGATCATAGGCAGGATAAGCATGTCCTGCAGACAGGATGGATTACTGCAAAGAGGGGAAGCGCCTACATGCTTCCCCTCTGTCAGAGGATTCATGAGACGTTATAGGGAAGACCAGCTCTTAATGGTTGTACCATTTGCACTGGGCTCATCAGCAATCGCTGTACCTTTTGCCTTGCCTTCATAGTAAATCTTGGAATCTCCTGAGACAGTACCGAATTCCCTGTTGCCATTCAAATGACCGGAAACAGCGGAATATGACTGAGCACTGCTAATCACATGGATCTCAACGTTCTTTGAACACCTAAAATTCGCCAGGGTACCATTAACACTAGGTCCTGAACTATCACTAAATGTAGCAACACTAGCAGCAAGGCCTACAGTACTGCATCCCAGAATAAACATCAGAGTAAGTAAGAAAATACCTTTTTTCATGTCATCACCTCTTCTATTGCTATGGCATCACTTGATATTGCTGGTTGTCAGCGTAATCGGCCTCCATTGTTGTCTTGAAATTTCGCAGGTCGCTCAAGGCCGCTGCGTTAAAGGCCCTGGTCCTGTACGCGGCAAACTGCGGAATAGCAATTGCGGCCAAGATCCCGATGATTGCAATGACGATCATCAGTTCAATCAACGTAAAGCCTTTCTGTCCCTTTTCTTTCAGTCTGTTGTAAAATTTACGCATAATTTCCTCCATTCGTTTTGTTACTGCCCTGTGAAGGGGTTCAATGCCTTCTCCCATTCAGCAAGACCTCCTGAGATGACCCTTCCGCTACAAAAAATCATTTCCCCTGATTACAACATTTTTTGCCACCCCCTTTGCTGAATATTCAGGCCTTGGCTTAACTATCTTCTTTTTTTCGTATTCGGTCTTTCTAAAATGCAACTTAAATGCCAAACATATCTTTCACCATTTTTGGGCCTTATAGCCCCAATATTCCAGATTTCCCGTGATTCTATGGATATCTTTCAGACACCTTATGACCAAAATTGTCAGTTATGAAAAAAAGTGTCTGTTCGACTCTCACTCGAATGTTGAAGAGATATCTCGGCCACTGCTGCCAGGACGTGGAAGGTTGCAGCAGGAGAACGGCAGGTCCCTAGACTCGGCCCTATAGTTCTGGGATATCCTGTGGAGACTTACAGGCCCATTTTGACAGGGCATATATCAACAGGTGGTCACGATAGACCCCTAAACGGGGAGAAAGGCCAAAGGTCTCCAGGCGTTTGACATTCTCTTTAAAGAGAGAGGCGACCTCCTTGGGCCCAAGTCCTCTGGAGACCTGATATTCAAAGGACCTGTTGTAGACCTTTGATCCTGCCGCCTCTCTGATCTCTGTAATTCCAAACCTTTCAGGTTCTCTCTGGACAAGAGATCCGCCTGTCAAGACAAATTTGCCCTTTGAAAGGGCATGTATATATGGTCTGTTTTTTTCAAGAAAGGCTATGGTCTTATGGAACTCTGCCTCTGTCTCTGTGGGAAAGCCAAACATAATAAAAGTCAGATTCATGATACCTGCACGGGCTGAGTCTTGAAGGACCTTCTCTACCTCCTTGATCTTTGTCCCTTTTCTCATAAGCTCTAGGACCCGTTGGCTGGCCGACTCTACACCCCACATAATTACACGCCCTCCAGACCTATAAATCAGCCTGAGCAGACCCGCATCAAATGACTTGGTAGGCTTGGCATAGGCCGAATAAGAGATCCCCATGCCCTCATCAATCATGGCCTGAGCCAGCCTCCTGAAACGGCCTGGAGGGATCATCTCATCATAAAAATTGAAGAGGCGTGCCCTATAGTGTCCCTTGAGCTGCCTGAGCTGCCTCAGACACTCTCCAATCCCAAGTCCTCGATAACGCAGATAGGAATGATGGTGCGTACAGAACGCACACTTCCCCCAGGGACAACCCCTTGAAGTCAAAAAGGGCAGGATTATCTCTGGACTGATATAGTCCTCGAGAGGAAAGTCTCTAAAGTCCGGTGCAGGTATCTGACCAAGGTCGTCTATGACATAGGGTGGATTTGCTATGATCTCTCGATCTCTCACAAAAATTATATTGGGTACCTCAGCCAGGTCATTTCTGTCGCGTGCCGTACACAGAGCCAGTAGGGCCCTTTCGCCCTCACCTGGAACCAGACAGTCGACATATTGCCTGAGATAAAACTCCCTCATCCTGTCTTTTGCACTGATAAGCCATGGCTCTCTAAAGAGCCTCTCTGGTTGAGACATCACACCAATACTGGCCCCACCCATAAATACCTTCGAACCTATCTCCCTCTTGATCAATATGGCCATGAGGAGTGCAAAGACCATCTGGCTACTGAACAGGACAGAAAGCCCTACTAGATCCGGGCCATAGTCTATTACTGGCCTGATAAGATCTCTGATAAAGACCTCTACCCTATCTGGTATAGAGAGCCCAACCAGATACCTCCTTACCATTTCAGACATAAAGGCATTGAAGTTATCTTCCAGGCTCAAAAAGACTGTGGCCGAATGGTGGTAGAGCCTCAAATCAAATCCATCTCTTATACCATGCCTCATAAACAGCACTGCCTGTTCGACCCTTCGGGCAGTAGTCTCCTCATCCCAATTATAGAGACGGATCTTGAAGACCCCCCTGGCCAGACAGTCCAGGACCTTTTTGTAGTAAAGCAGATTCAGGTCAAAGGCCCTGGCCTCTATATCGGGCAGATTCTTCTTGAGATATCCCAAGAGTATAGCAGGCCCTAGTGGAGGACTGGTAGGCCTCATAAAGGGTGGAGATATAATGGCCAATTTCAATCTAATACCCCTAAATATGCTTGATATATATCTATTATATGATTAAAATTTTGTTATAAAAACTATATCTTTCTGTCTTCTGCCATCGGGGTTTATCTTTGACATATGGGTTCACTCAGACGATCTTACTATAACCTGTTTTCTAAGTTCTATGACCGTATCATAGAGCTACACTCGCACGATCCTCAGGGTCGCCTCCGCCGCGCCCTGGCCGCCAGGACTGGGCTCAAGGCAGGCGATAAGTCCCTGGATATCTGCACAGGCACAGGGGCTGTACCACCTGTGCTTGCAGAAAAGGTAGGAGACGATGGACTGGTTATAGGACTCGATTTTTCAAGGGGAATGCTTCAAAAGGCCGCTGAAAAGATCTCCACAAATGGCCTAAAAAACGTGGCCCTGGTACAGGGAGAGGCACAGCACCTCCCCTTCAAGGCCGGAATCTTTTCTGCCGTAACCTGTTCTCATGCCTTTTATGAACTAAAGGGAGAGATAAGAGAAGAGGCCCTTACAGAGATCAAGAGGGTCTGCCGAAGTGGAAGCAAATTCTGTATGATGGAACATGAAGTCCCCAAAAAGAGGTCCATAAGATTCCTCTTTTATATCAGGATGCTGGTAGCAGGCGGCCTGAGGTCCAGGACCTTTCTTAGACAGGAGATAGACCTATTCAGAAGACACTTCTCTGAGGTAAAGAAAGACATCCTGCCAGGAGGAAACACCAAGGTCATCTGCGGCATAATCAAGTAATATATCCAGTGGACTTAAACACCCCTACATGAGACCTTTAGAGATCCTGGCCTCAAGCTCTCTTATGCCCTTTTCAAGGATCTCTGCCCCATCTCTAGATCTTGTCTCCTTATAGATATTATAGGCAGTCTTATAGGCATCCAGGGCATTTTCTAAGTCACCTTTCTTTTCATAGATGTCACCAATCCCTGTAAGATAGAGCCCTGCCTTGCCGGCATCCTGAAGTCTTTCCACCAATTCAAGTGCGCGAAAATAGTATGGGAGGGCCTTATCCAGGTCTTTAAACTGTCTATACAGATCTACAATCTTTTCTATCAATAAAACTGTGCTGATAGGGTCATGTTTCTTTTCACATATTGTCATTGCCCTCTGATAGGCAGGTATAGCACCATCAAGATTCCCCTGCATTACACGCAGGTCTCCTATCTTCTCACAGATATTGGCGGCCTCAACCTCTCTTCCACCAATGGCCTCGAAGAGCCCCAGGGCCTCTTCGAACCTCTGAAGGGCATCCATAGACATCCCACGCCCACTCAGATCCCTTGCCTCCTCATACAGGGCCTCTGCCTTAGAAAGCATCTCATCTCTATCTTCTTGAGACTTCAAAGGTACCTGTTCACCCATTCTGTTCTCCTCCTGGTCATCAGATGCACGATTCTCAATACGCTTAACGGCCTCCCTCGCCAATTTACCTACAGTTGTATGTATGATCTTTTCCCCATTAAAGAGGCTGAGTTCCTCAGGATCGTCTCTCAGTGCCTGAAGGGGCCTCAATGCCTCCTGGGCCCTGATACGACCAAATGCCCAGGCCGCATGCCCCCGTACTCTGGCACTAGAATCGTTTAACATACTAAAGAGAGAGAAAAAGGCCTTTGACCTCACCAGCTTTGGATGCAACTCACCTACACGCCCAATTGCCCAAAGTACCGAGGGACGGGAAGGAGGGTCTTCCAAAAACTCAACCAGGTTCTGCAAAAATGATCCGTATATTACAGGCTGATTACGTATTATCTCACCAATGGTCTCTACAGAGCCCCAATTAGTGGCTGCAGAGTCACCAGTAGCCAGGAGAAGTCTCCTGACCAGATCTCCCACAAGAGTTGGCCTCTCTGTAGCCAGGTCCCCTGCCACCCTACCAAGTGCATTGACGGCCTTCCACATCATCTCCTGATCTGCTGAATAAAGGAGCCTCTGGATCTTTCTCAAGACAAGGGGATCTCTGAGGGCCATCTCTTTCAGTCTATCTATATCTCTAGCATCTACACAGGCCTGGACCTCCTGCTTGGAAAAGCGATGTCTCCTCCTATCAAGATAGTGCCTCTGTCGATCCTCTTCAGAAATTTGGGGCTCAGAGAGGGTCTTTATCCTCTTCTCTACACCTGCCTGAGTGACATCACGGACGTCCTCAATAAGCCGTATGAAACTCAGGGCACCCCTTACACGCCTGCCTTTTGGTGTATAACCAGTTGGATAGACCACGTGAGACCCAAAATCATAGCCTTCTATTATGGCATCCTCATAGTCTTCACCTGGTTCCAGGCTCCATGCCAGGTCCCAGTCGTCATTACAGGCAAACCCCAGTGCCTCTACATATGCTGCCCCAAGATTGTGCCCTGTGACATCGTGAACATACACGGCCCCACACTTACACAGCCCATAGTCAAAGTCACCAAGTCTCCTTGGCTCCACCTCCTTTGGACGATCTATAAGTCTGTCACAGAACGGACACCGAGGCCTACAGGCAGATATTCCCCTTGCCATAAATCCTAATCTCCCTCTACCTTTTCAGAGACCATGTCCATGAATTCTGGTGAAACCGCATATCCAATCTCTTTTGCCTTTTCAATATGATCAAAAGATTTATTGTAGTCTCCATTATAGTAATAGGCAACAGCGAGATTATTGTGGGCAACACCAAGATTGGGAGCCAGACCTACGGCCTTTTCCCCAAGAGCAATGGCCTCTTCCAGTTCATCGAATTGGATCTTGACCGTAACGAGATTAGACAGGGCCGAGGCCATATCTGGTTTGATCTCAAGGACCTTTTCCAGATAGTGTGCAGCATCATCCCATCTCTGTAACTGGATACAGGCAGCACCCATATTGGACAGGATCTCTGGAGAATTAGATCGTATCTTTAAGGCCTTTTCTCCTTCGGCCAGACCCTCTTCAAGCCTGCCCATCTGAAAATAGACTATGCTGAGGTTAAAGAGTGCATCAAAGGACAGAGGGTCGAGGTGCAGGGCACGTTGTAACATGGCCTCTGCATCCTCAAGCCTTCCAGCGTTCCTATAGGCCACCGCAAGGCGAAGAAACGCAAATACAGAATTTGGATGATCCTCTAGCTCTCTTTCAAGGTCTCTGATTAACTGATTCCGCCTAGTAATCTCGTCCAGGGCCATAAATACCTCCTTATTGAATGTGCATATAAAAAGATCTATAATATAGAAGTGAAATTTGAGATCTTAAAACTAACATATAATAACATATTTTTATCCTTAGGGACAGCCCAAAAAAGAGGACATCATGGAAAAAAGTGAAGATGAGTTTCGCTGCATAGCATGTGGTGGTCCGGCCCATATAGAGGGAAAGTGATGCAATGCCCGGGTAGTCTGCAAGGTATGCGGGCTGGAATTCCCGATAGAACTCTATCGAGACGACATTGAAAACATGAAGGAAAAGATGATCTGCCAGTTATATAACGATGAGACAGAGAAAAAAAATAATTAGAGTAATCTGCAAAATCTGCGGATCAAATAGGTATAAAAAACCCGCCATTACGGCGGGTCTTTTATATTACTCCATTCCACACTCACGATGGAAAGTCCTATAG
>JALTHG010000085.1 GCA_027004715.1 Deltaproteobacteria bacterium | reverse complement strand
TGAATATTTTTTGGCATTATATTAACGATAATCTACTGAAATTATAAAAGAAATCATTCTGTTCGGCATTTGAAGTGCATAATTTGGGTTCAAAGGGCTAGCACTGGCCGTTGACTATACGGTTCACGTCCAGGGTCACTTGCCGCTATGGAGCAAGGCCGAAGGCCGCAGCAAAATAGCGGTCAAGTGCACCCTATTGTTCAGATTTGTGGTCCGTGCCTCACACAATCCAAGCTTATTCATTAGATGATTTGTATATCGTATATTCTAATTCCTTCAATTCTTATAAAATGCTTCTCATTTAGAGTCAACAATGGGATATTTATTGCAATAGCAGTCGCGCCTATAAAAATATCTCTAAATTCAATTAGTTGATTATTGACTTTTAAATTTTTGTAAATTTCCGCTGATAGTTGCGCAATTTCTGTAGTTAATGGTTGAATATCTAACCATTTAATTAATTTTTTCAAATCATCTTTATGTCTTGAAGAAATTGCACCTGCATATAATTCAAATACCGTTATAGTTGATATAATGCAATTAAAATTAGCTTCTTTAATCCTCCATAAATAACTTTGCTGTTTATTCTGTTTGCGTAAAAAATCAATTATTATATTTGTATCAATTAAAATGTCTCTATGCTCCATTTGTCAAGTTTTACCTTTGAAGTATCATCTAAATGTGTCCATGCTGATATCTCAAGAAAATCTCTTTTCCAATCCTCTTTTTTTTGATTTCTAACTTTTTTCTTCGCAACTTTTATTATGTTATTTTTAATATCAAGTGTTTCGATTATTTCAGGAGATCTTGAAAAATTTAATTTAATAGACTTATCAATATAATCTAACGCAAATTTCCAGTTATGCTCCTCATAATTGATTGAATAAGAATCTGTTTTCATCATAATTCTCCTTGAGGATTTAATTTTACATCAAAATAGTGTTTCCGTTTTATCCATTTGAAAGCTTCATGTTTTGTTATTGCTGCTATTTCAATGGGACCTCCAACAGTCGGAGCACCAGGTGCGAATTTAGAAAAATTTATAGTTGTTTCAACTAAAAATTCTGCTAAATCAATAGCATCTTGGATGGGCATAGGGGGAGTTACCATTGGAACAGTTAACATCTGTTGACATAATTCCATAATATGTTTTATTTTTTTGTCTTCTAAACCGGCCTTTTTCAAAACTTTTGGTAATGCAGTTCCAAAGCCTAGATATAATCGTGTTATGGCCTCAGGTTCACCATTCCAGGTAATGCCTACTTTTTCTTTTTTTCTCTGTAAGTATGGACCATTACATTTTCCATTGATGATATCAATCTTCCATTCTTCAGCCAACGTTTCACCAGATGAATAACCTACTATCATAAATCCCAAATTTGGTTTATCTTTCCACAATCTGAATGCCTCATTATAATTAGTTTCAAAAATAAACTCCTTAAATTTAGTAGCTACATCTTCTATTTTATAATTTTCTAAATCTATTTTCCATTTTTCATCTGTTGAAATTAATTTTCGAAAATCTTTTACAAGAGTTGAGATAGATGCTTGACCAATGCTACCAGAGCCCCAAGTTATTGCCCCTATTGGGGCTCCTTTCCTTAAATTAAATATTTTGTTTGCTTTATTGTAAATGTTAATTACTCCTACTCCCTGTGGCGTTTGACCTACTATAGTTGATGCACTATCAGCTGCAAGAACAATACCATCATTAACTTTCATTGATATGGCAATGGTCATTTCTTCTCTCCTTTTTTACACATAACTTTCATTATCCTTTCTTCAAGATCAAGCAATTCTTCAAAGGAGTATCCGTATTGTAGATTTTGCCCTAAGCCCCTTTAGCCACTCTCTGAATCGCCTGTTTATCTCCTTACGATAGAGCTTTCGCCGGACCTCTTCTATATAATTCTGTCTATCTTCAGCCCCTCTACCCTGTGTTATCTCCTTTAGCCTAAAGATCTGCCAGCCCATCGGCGTATCGATCACCCTGCTGAACTCTCCAGGTTTCAGCCCAACTACTGCCTGTCTTACAAAAGGTGCCATCTCTTTCAGGGTAAAGCTGCCCAGATATCCATCTTTTTCATCTGAAGAGAGGTCAGAGTAGTGCTCTATTACCTCTTTAAAACTCTTCCCCTTTTTTAAGGCCTTGTAGGCCTCCTCGGCACGTCTTCTGCTTTTTTCTTTTGATTCAGGGTCATTAGGGTCTTTTGGCACTATGCATATATGTTGCAGTATATAAAGTTTCCCATTGTTATAGTAATCTTCTTTAGATGGGTGTCTTTTTATATATTTTTTCACTTCTTCATCGGTTATCACTATTTTTGAACTTACCTCTCTATTTATAAGTCTTGCCTTTTCAATCTCTCTTTTTATTTCATTTTTATATTCCTTTAAGGTCTTACCATCATTCTCTAATTTAGCTACAAGTTCATCTCTGCTCATATAGTTCTGTTTACATAGGCTATCTATGGTATCTTCAATTTCTTCTTTACTTACTGTTATATCAAGTTTCTTGATTTCTTCCTCGACAAGATGCTCATCTATTAAGTTTGGCAGAATATGATGTAAAATCTCCTGTTTTTTGGCCTCTTTTTCTTGTCTGGTCATGTCTTTATTGATATATTTTTGGAGTATAGGTCTTGCTGTAGTCTCTAGTTCAGACAAGGTAATAACCTCTCCGTTTACTACAGCGGCTATTCTGTCAATAATGACTCCATAAACCAGACAGGGATTTAATATTATAAGGACTGATATAATAAGTGTAATGTGTAAAAAAGAGACCTGGAGTGCATTTCCAGTCTTTCTTTTGGAGAGACCTGGAATTCTATCTATATGTAAGTGCATATCCATGATAGTCCATAACCCTTCAAGATGATATGGCTGGCCGGAGACGTGAACGACTATATCCCTATGTAGCCATTTTTAGTATCTCTTGCAAGGTCTGTCTTATAGAGCACAGGTCATCTTTTTCCCCTTTATTCGTCCTGCTGATTGGGACCTTCAGCCTTCCATTCGGCAATAGATGCCACCTTCGCTCTCTCTGTACTGCCTCTATGAGCCTGTCTGGATGACATGGCCCTTCAGGCCCGAAGGTCAGGACAATGTAGCCTCTGTTTTTATCAAGGCGTATCACATTGAGGGTCCTCAGGCTGCGTTTTATCCCAATTACCTCAGAGAGAGAGACAACCTCTCTTGGGACTGGGCCAAAGCGGTCTTTGAGCTCCAAGAGGAAGTCTGTGTCTTCATCTTCATCTTTCAGGTGGGCCATTCTCCGGTAGAGGAGCAGGCGCTGTTCTACATCTGGGATATACTCTTCTGGGATGTATGCAGGTATGCCCAGGTTTACCTCTGGATCTATCTCTTCTCTCTGAGGAAGTCCCTTGAATTCGTCTATGGCCTTCTGTAACAGGTCCAGATAGAGTTCATATCCTACATCTGCAATATTGCCTGACTGGGATACCCCCAGGATATTCCCTGCCCCTCGGATCTGTAGGTCTTTCATTGCGAGGCGGAGTCCACCTCCAGATACAGAGAGTTCCATGATGGCCTTGAGTCTCTTTATGGGCTCTTTACCCAGATCAGACATACGGGGTACAAGGAGATAGGCATAGGCCTGTTCATTGGCCCTTCCCACCCTTCCCCTTAGCTGATATAGATCGGCAAGGCCCAGTCTGTCTGCCCGATTGATGATTATGGTATTTGCCGATGGGATATCCAGGCCAGATTCTATTATGGTAGTACACACCAGGCAGTCTACTTCTCCCCTTATGAAGCGGATCATGACCTCCTCCAGGTGGTCTGCCTCCATTTGGCCGTGGACGACCTCTATCCTGGCCTTGGGGATCAGTCGCTGGATGTAGTCTGCCAACCTGTATATTCCCTTTATCCTGTTGTGTACAAAAAAGACCTGACCACCTCGCTCGATCTCCTGTTCTATGGCCTCTTTTATCAGAGAGTCATCGAATTCGGCCAGGAAGGTCTTGACAGGTATACGGTCCCTTGGAGGGGTATTGATTACTGAGAGGTCCCTGATCCCCAGGAGGGAGAGCTGGAGGGTCCTGGGGATAGGGGTCGCAGTGAGTGTCAGGCAGTCAACAGACTGCCTGAGTCTCTTTAGCCTCTCTTTGTGCCTTACACCAAAACGGTGTTCTTCATCTACAATAAGCAGGCCCATGTCCTTAAATTTTACGTCTGGCTGTAAGAGCCGATGTGTGCCAATAAGGATGTCAATCTGGCCCTGGCTGAGTCTGGTAAGGATCTCTCTCTGTTTCTGCCTGGGCTTAAGCCTGCTTATGGACTCTATGATGACAGAAAACTGCTGAAATCTTCGTCTGAATGTCCGTTCATGTTGCTCTGCCAGTAGGGTAGTGGGCACCAATACAGCTACCTGTTTTCCATCCTCCACTGCCTTAAATGAGGCCCTCATTGCCAGCTCTGTCTTGCCGTAGCCCACGTCTCCGCACAGGAGGCGATCCATAGGCCTGGGCTCTTGCATGTCAGAGAGGATCTCCTCTATAGAGGTGGCCTGGTCTTGGGTCTCTTCATACGGAAATGCCGCTTCAAACTGCCGGAACATGGCATCAGGAGGCGAAAAGGCAAGGCCCTTGCTGACCTTCCTTGAGGCATAGAGTTCAACCAGTTCATGGGCAATCTCATATATGCTCTTTTTGACCTTTTGCTTTGTGAGCTGCCAACTCGAGCCCCCGAGTCTGTCAATTCGAGGGGCACGGCCTTCCACCCCTATATACTTCTGGATCAGGCCCAGGCGGTCTACTGGCAGGTAGAGCCTGTCTCTGTCGCGGTATTCAATAAGGAGAAACTCTCCTGGGACCGCTGCTACCTCTATGCGCACAAGGCCCTGGTAGATTCCCACTCCATGGTCTCTGTGCACTACTGGCTGACCAGGTCTGAGGTCTTCAAAGCTCAGACTCTCTACAGTAGTCTTCTTGTGGACCTTGATCCGTCTGGCCTGCGTGCCCATGAGCTCTTCTTCTGTAAGGACTATGAATGCCTCACCTGGAAGGACAAATCCCTCAGATATCTGACCTGGACAGATGGTGAGACCTGGCAGTACAGGATCATGGATCAACGGGGCAGAAGATATGGAGATATCTGCTTCATCCTCAATGATCTGGTGATAGCCAAGGAGCTCAATCATCCTCTGTGCCTGACGCTTACCAGGCACTACCAGGACGACCCTGTCTCCCTGTTCAATCCAGTCCTTGAGTCGGTCAAGTGTGGGGCCAATGAGGTCTCTCCCCCTCCTGGCAGCTCCAGAGATCAAAAGCGATTTTGGGGTATCTGTCTGGATTTTTAGTTCTTGAGTCTCAATATCTGGAATAAGACCCCTGAGGACTCCATGGGTAAGTGGCCTGACGTCCCGAAAGATCCAGCAGGTACGGCTGCCTGTCTGCCTTGAGAGCTGATCGGGACCAGCGAAGTATGACTGGAGGGGGGCCAATACCCTGTGTTTCTCTATGGCCAATCTATAGGCCTGCCTGGTATCCTCCCAATACCTGCCCAGGGCCGCTTCGATCTCTTCTGCTCTGTCAAAGAGCAGAGGGGCCCCTTGAGGTATATAGTCCAGGAGAGAGGCAGGCCTGGGATAGAGGATTGGTAATAGGGCCTCTTGCCCCTCTATCAGTCTCTTATTTTCCAGTTGTTGAAGGGCCTCGTGGACCCCCTGTGCAGTCCAGTCATACTCTTTGGCCTGTCTGATCAGTCTCTCCTGGGCCGGCTCAATCAGGGCCTGGGAGAGGATGAATTCATGCACAGGGAGGAGGACTAATTCATTCAGAGTCTCAGTCGAGCGCTGAGTAAGGGGATCAAAGAGGCGCATCTCTTCTACAAAGTCGCCAAAGAAGTCTATCCTTACCGGGGACTCAGTCATGGGTGGAAAGATATCGAGCAGGCTACCCCTTACACTGAATTCTCCCCTGGACTGGACTATACTGGAGTGCTCATAGCCGGATTCAATAAGCCACCTGAGCAGGCCCTCCCGATCTACTTCCTCTCCTGTCTGGAGATACTCCACCTGGCCCAGGAGCACCTCAGGGGGGAGCGTGAGCTCGGTGAGTGCCTGGACTGGGGCCACTGCCACACAGGGACCCTGCTCAGTGGCGAGGCGATAGATAGCCGATATCTTCTGACATGTGGTCTCACTTGAAGGAACTAAGGGTACAAAGGGAAGCGAGTCACGACAGGGATATAGCAAGACAGGCAGGTCTGAGAAGAATGAGAGGTCTGTTGCCACCTTCTCTGCATCCTTTTGATTGGGCGTTATCCAGAGTACAGGCCGATCAATAGACCTGAGGAGCCTTGCAAGCAGCCAGGCCGATGAACTGCCCAAGAGACCAGTTACCTCTAAGATACCC
>JALTHG010000084.1:4252-18143 GCA_027004715.1 Deltaproteobacteria bacterium | reverse complement strand
TAAAGAGTGTGTAGGCAAGGGTTACTGGAATGGCCACCAATACAATGAGGCTTGAGCGTATCCCCAGGAGCAGGGCCATGAGCAGGGCCACTGATATGGTGGCAATGGCAAGGTGCTCAAGGAGCTCATTGGATTTATCCTTGGCCGTCTCTCCATAGTCACGTGTCACAATGACATGGACGCCGTCAGGGATAATAAAGCCCCTGAGTTCCTCTACCTTGTCCTTTACCTTGTTTGCCAGTTTCGTGGCATTCCAGCCCTTTCTCTTGGCAATGGCAATGGTCACAGCAGGCCTGAGTGCCCCAGGGGCAAGGCCTGTCTGACCCCTGGCCTCTAAGTCCTCGCTCTTGCCTATGGCAGGCCCGGCGCCGATCATCACATAGGACTCTGGTTCCTGTGCCCCGTCTGTCAGCCTGGCAATCTGTCCCAGCCTCACAGGGGTACCCCGTGATACCGCCACTACAGTCTGCCTGACGTCATCTATATTGGAAAAGAAGTTGTTGAGCCGCAGGGAGAAGGCCTTATTGTCAAAGGAGACATCAGATATCCATGATGCCTGGTTCTGTGAGGATATGGCCCTCACCACATCTACGGCATCAAGTCCCACGGCGGCCAGGGCGTCAGGCCTGAGCTGCACACGGACCTGCCTCTTGAGCCCTCCCTTTATAAAGGTGGAACTGATCCCAGGTATAGAACGGACCTCGTCATCGATTCTCGCTGCAATCTGCCTCAACTGCATGCTGTTGTATCTGTCACTGAAGAGGGTCAGGCACACAATAGGGACATCATTAATAGAATGGGGCTTCAGGAGGGGCTTGCTGCAGCCAGGTGGGATCCAGTCTAGGTGTGCATAGAGCTTGTCATATACCTTTGTCAGGCTCTTTTCTGTGTCCTGGCCTACATAGAAACGCACAACGGTCATGGCCCTTCCGTCCATGGCCGTGGAATACACATACTCTACTCCTGGTATCTCCCAGACGAGCTTCTCCATGGGGTCTATGACCCTGGTCTCTATCTCTGCAGGGGTGGCCCCAGGCATACGGACCATTATATCCACTATAGGGACCACTATCTGGGGCTCTTCCTCGCTGGGAGTAAAAAATATGGCAAAGACACCGAGGAGCAGGCTGAACAGGACAAGGAGCGGTGTGATCTTGGAGTCAATGAAGGCGCGGGTCACCGCCCTTAAAAAAGGTGCCTTATGAACGCCCTGCGCATCCTTCTGGGTAGAGTCGTCAGTCAATGCGGCATCCTTCACTTACCTTATTGAGATTGGAGATGACTATCTTTTCCCCTGGGGAGAGGCCAGTCAGCACCTCTGCATACACTGCATTGAGACCATTTTTGGGAACAAGATCAGACGGGACTATCCTGAAGCCCTGGCCGGTATTGATCCATAGATGACCGGTCTTTATTACCTGCCAGTGGGTACTGTGCCCTTTATCCACTGTATAGACGCCCCTTATGCCGCCCCGGTCAATAACTGCCTTCCAGGGTATAAGGACCTGATGGACTATACCTGTATAGACATAGATCCTTCCATATAGACCGCTCTTCGGGTGGTATTTTGATATGTCGGCCAGGACAGGAAAGGTGTGGGAGATGCGGTCTGAGCGTGGAGTGACCTGGGCAAGCGAGGTCTGGATATAGAGGTCCTGTGCAGGAATGACTATAGTGACCAGGGTGCCAGGTCTCACCAAAGAGATCAGGGATTCATCGATGTCTGCCGCAAACCACGCCCCCTGATCTGGGCTGTTGAAGCGGATCAGGGGCATCCCAGGGGTGACAAAGGCCCCGGAGTCTACCTCGCGGCTGGTTATCCATCCATCTGCAGGTGCCCTGATATTGACGTAGGCCAACTGGTTTTGGGCCTCTCTGAGGTCTGCAGCGGCCCTGGCGATCTGGGCCTTCAAGGCAGCCACTCTGCTGGTCAGGGCATCCAGTTTGGCCCTGGCCCTGTCAAATTCGTCTTTTGTGGCAGAGGCCTCTCTATAGAGGGCCTTGAAACGTGCAAAGCTCTGCTCTGCATAGAGCAACCTGGCCGCAGCCGCTGCCTTTTCTCTCTTCAGCGCCTTTTCAGACTCTGCTGCAGCCTGGATCCTTGCCTTGATGTCTGTGTCATCGAGGCCCACAAGCAGTGCGCCCTTTTTTACAAAGTCTCCGATCTCATGTGGTACTGTCCTGACATAGCCAGACATCTTGGCGGCCAGGACGATAGATACCTTTGGCTTTACCCGGCCTGGGAAAGAGTACTGGGCAGGTATGGCATATCTCTTTACTCCAGCAATTCGGGCCCTTACCGTCCTTTGTACTGCCCTCTTGCCTGAGTCCTTATTCGCCCCGCATCCACATAGGGATACCAGGATCAAGAAGGCAGCGATATATAGAAGATCATATCTCTTCACTGACTGGACCTTACTCTAGGCCAGGTCTGATCTTGGATATCTTGGCCCAGGACGCCTGAACTGAGTTTGAGCCTGGACAGGGTGATCCGGGCGTTAAATCTGGCCCTTGCCTGCTCTAGTTCTTGATCTTCAAGCACTGTATCAGCAGAGAGGAGTTCGACCATAAGTGCCATGCCATTTTTATAGCGGTTTTTGAGTATCTTTACGCTCTCTTTTGCCTGTGCCACGGCACTCCTTGTCACCTCAAGCTGTTTGAGTGCAGTATGTAGGTCATAATAGGCCTGCCTTACCTCGAGTTCTATCTTCCCCCTGGTATTGATAACTCCCTGTTCCGCGGCCTGTTTTTCTGCCAGGGAAGAGGCCAGATCTGCCTTATCCCCTAAGCCATTAAAGATGTTGAAAGAGACCGTTGCCATGAATGTCCATGAATCCCCGCCAAATTCACTCAGGTTATTGGTATCTCTCTGATAGATGCCCTGGAGATTGACAGATGGCAAAAAGGTAAACTCAGCGCCTTTTCTCCTGTATTTTGCCATCTCTAACTTTTTCTCTTCTATCAACAGCTCAGGTCTGTGATGCATAGCGGTCTCTATCCAGTACTTTACTCCACGTCTCTCCATAATGCCTGTGTCAGACACAGGTCTTATGTCCCATAGGGTGTCCTGGGGCGTCCCCATTGCCCTGTTCAGGGCGGCAATTGCTATGTAGAGGTTGCTCTGTGCCCGGAGTCTCTGACGTTCTGTCTCTGTACGGTGGACTATGGCATCGAGCAGGTCAGACTTGAGGACAAGGCCTGCCTTGTACCTCTCCTGTGCCAGCCTCTCATGGGCCTTGGCGGTCTTGAGGGTATCATTGAGTACCTTCAGGGCCCTGATGGCCAAAAGGGCCTGGAAATAGGCATCTTCCACCATAAAAAACACCGACTGCCTCGCTGCTGTCTCATTGAGTGCGGCTATGTCTCTCCCGACCTCTGATATCTTATAACCAATATATTCTTTGCCCTGGTTAAAAATGGGCTGGGTCAACACGAACCTGGTCTGCCAGTTTGTCCTGTAACCTGGGTTATTTAAGACATCCAACTGAAAGTCCTGGGCAGTAAAAGAGGCCTGGTTGAGCTTACTGCCAAAGGCATAGACGGGGTTGTTGCTGCGGCTCAGGGAGAGGTCCAGATTCAGTTTGGGGAAAAAGGCGCTCATTGCCGCATCTACTTTCGCCTTGGCGCTTTTGTACCTTGACATTACCTGCTTGAGAGATGAGTTCAGGGAGGCCGCTGTCTTGAGGGCCATCTCCAGATCAAGGGGCCTTGCCCTGTCTGCCTGGACGCTGGATACAGAGAAGATGACTGCTGCGATAACGGCAAGAGAGACCCATATTGATAGAGATCTATCGAGTCGTCCTTTAAGGTCCGGGTGTTGGGGCATTATTCTATCTCAAAGGCCCAGGGTATATGCTCAATGACAGGTCCTCCAGCACCAGAGAAATTTATTGCCAGGACATCAAATCTGGCCCTTCTGTCTGTATAGCCCTTTTCCTGGAGATACCACTGGGCAACCCGTATAATCTGATGTTGTTTGTGATAGGTGACTGCCTCCTGAGGCAGACCAAACCTGGCAGTCGTCCTGGCCTTTACCTCTACAAAAATAAGCTGTGAGCGGTCTTCAAGTATCAGGTCTATCTCACCACACCGTCTCCGGTAGTTCCTTTCAAGGATATGATATCCCTTTTCTATAAAAAAGGCCGCGGCGAGTTCCTCTGCCTTTTTCCCTAATTCCTTTGAAGAGTTGGCTTTCAAGGAGGTCCCCCTTAGCCTGTCTTCCTGCTACGATATTCCCGCACCCCCTTAAAGGTCTTTCGATGAATCGGGCAACAACCATAGAGCTTTAGTGCCTCACGGTGCTCTAGAGTTGCATAGCCCTTGTTGCGGGCAAAATTGTATTGGGGATAATGCATGTGCATCTCTTCCATCAGGGCATCTCTAAAGACCTTGGCCACTATTGAGGCAGATGCTATAGACAGAGACCTCTGATCTCCATGTACCAGGGTCTTTTGGGGCAGGACATGGGGTATGGTCTGGTTGCCGTCAATGAGCAGGGCCCTGGGCCGGAGCCCTAATCTCTCTACTGCCTGGGCCATTGCCTTGAGACTGGCCTGCAAGATATTTATCTCATCTATCTCTGCCCATCCTATCTGAGCCAGGGAGACTGCCAGGGCCTTCTCTCTTATCAGCCTGTCGAGGGCCTGCCTCTGTCTTGGAGACAGGGTCTTTGAATCCCGGACACCAGGAAGGCTCACATCCTGTGGGAGTACCACGGCAGCCGCCACTACTGGCCCTGCCAGGCACCCACGGCCTACCTCATCAAGACCGGCCACTGGACTGAGACCCTGATCCCATAGAATTCGTTCAAAATATAGAGGGTCCTGGCCAGGATTTCTGCAAGAGGTCTCCATGAATTCAGGAACGACTACGTATCTTGCGCCGTACTGCCTTGCCCCTCAGTTTACGCAGATAATATAGCTTGGCACGCCTGTGATGGCCCTGTTCAACTACCTCTATCTTTTCAATCATTGGAGAGTTTATAGGAAAGATACGCTCTACTCCAACACCATAAGATATCTTTCTTACAATAAAGCTCTCAGATATACCCCTTCCTCTACGGCTGATTACCACCCCTTCAAATACCTGTATCCTCGTCTTTTCTTCTGATTCCCGGATCTTCAAGTGGACACGCACTGTGTCTCCAGGCCTGAAGTCCGGGATGTCCATACGCATCTCTTCTAATTCCAGTCTACGCAGAACTTCCATGGGACATCCTCCTAAAAATGGTCATACTTAATTATAATCTATAGGTCTCTATCTCCTCCCAAAAGGCGATCCAGAGCTATGGCAACTGCGCTGCGGACCGACAGGTGATTGTATCTCCTCCTGCCTTCTATGGGAGAAAGCACCCCATCTGCACCTCTGAGTACACTCCTATCGAGTCCAGATGCAGTGCCAAAGAGGAGCAGGATACTGTCATGATATCTGTCTATCTCTCTTCTTAACTCAGACCATGCCAGAGAGCCTGGCCACTCTCTGGCAGTGGTTGCATATACAAGGGGCCTGCTCCCTGTCTCTAATGTGATCTCTTTACATGCCTCGTCTATACTATCTGCTATTCTCAAGAGTCGCAGGGCCTCCTGTCGATCTGGATTGAGATCCCCTCCCACTCCATCTGTCCAGTGTGCAATCAGGCGTCGCGCCAGGACCTGCTGATCAACTAGTGGGGTGACCAGATAATATGCAGACAGCTCATAGGTCCTGGCCAGTCTTGCTATGTCATGGATATCCAGATTGGTTATGGCAGAGGCAATCAAGTCTCCATGGCGATTCAGGACCGGATAGTGGACAAGGGCTAGATAGATCAGGCCTCTTTCCACCCCAGGCTCCTGAGATATTTGAGGTCCTCTGTGTCTAATTGGGCCTTATGGAGGAGTTCTGGCCTTCGCTTGAGCGTGAGCTCAAGTGACTGTCTCCTTCTCCATTCAGCGACCTTTTTGTGGTCTCCAGAAAGCAATATCTCCGGGACCTTCCAGCCAATAAAGTCCCTGGGCCGGGTATATTGAGGAAATTTGAGGAGCCCATCAGTGAAAGAGTCCCTCTCTGCAGATGACTTGCAGCCCAGGACCCCGAATATGAGCCTGCTGACCACCTCTATCAGGACCAGGGCCGCGGCCTCGCCACCAGACAGGACATAGTCTCCTATAGACAATTCAAGGTCTACACAGTGTTCCCGGATACGCTCGTCTACTCCCTCATAGCGGCCGCATACAAGGATGAGTCTCTGGCACCTGGCAAGTTCAGCGGCCAGTGCCTGATCAAGCACCTTCCCCTGGGGGCTCAAGAGGATGACCCTGGCCCCTTGAGGCCCTCCCTTTAGAGAATTAATGGCCTTATAGATGGGTTCAGGTTTCATTATCATGCCCTCTCCACCTCCAAAGGGCCTGTCATCAGTAGTTCGATGCCTGTCTGTAGTAAAGTCCCTGAGATCGACCGTCCGGATCTCCAGGATGCCTGCTTCAATGGCCCGTCCTATTACCCCTATCTTCAGAGGTGAATCAAAAAAATTCGGAAAGATAGTAATTATATCAAAGAGCATTGGCCTCAATGAGACCAGGAGGAAGATCTACTAACATGACACCTCTATCGGGGTCGATCTCTTTTACCATCTCTGTAACAGCAGGTATGAGGATCTCCCCCCTGTCTCCTTTAACTACATAGATATCGTGGGCAGGTGTCGAAAACATATCAGACAATATCCCCAATTCTTCTCCTCTTAGACTCTCTACTGAGATCCCCTCAATCTCGTCCCAGTAGTACTCTCCAGGGGCCAAGGGAGGCAATTGGGCCCTATCTATAGATATCTCCATACCTACCATGGCCCTGGCCTGACTCCTGTCTTCAATACCCTCAAGAGACAAAATTATACCCTTTCCGTGCCTACGGACCTTGACTACCTTTTTAGGCACCTTATTGCCCAACAGGTCCTGGATAAAGACATCTTTCTGGTCAAAAAGAGAGGGTCTCTCTGAGTAGGGATATACCTGTACTTCCCCACGTATCCCATGGGCCTTTACAATCTTTCCAAGGGCAAGATAGAGAGAATCAGCCTCCATTTATCATTCAAGTATCTCTAACACTGCACGCTTTCGCAGCTTTGCAGATGCAGCATTGAGTATGGTCCTCATTGCCCTGGCAGTACGGCCCTGCCGACCTATTACCTTTCCAAGGTCTTCCTTGGCTACCTTGAGTTCCATGACTGAGGTCTGTTCTCCTTCCAGTTCATTGACACATACTGCATCGGGATTATCTACCAGTGCCTTCGCTATATACTCGATCAAATCTTTCATCAGTCACCTCCGCGGTCATCATCAGGACACACAACATACCATCACAGGCAATCAACAAGATCTGCCATAAAAAGTAAGATCCATCTAACCGCCTTCAACCTAACAGCTGTATGCAGGTCCTTATCTTTTTTCTGGCAACCTTAGCTTACGTTTAGAGGCCTTCCTGATGAGCAGCTCTCCTGATCAGACTTCTCACTGTATCTGTAGGTCTGGCACCCAGATTTAACCACCTGTCCAGTCTGGCCCTGTCGATTTTAAACTCTAATGGATCCTTGAGGGGATTATAGGTACCAAGGATTTCAAGGAACTTCCCATCTCTTTTGGCCCTAGAATTTATCGCCACTATGCGATAAAATGGTCTCTTTTTGCGCCCGCCACGGGTCAGACGAATCTTTATTGCCATCAATACCTCCTTAAATTGTCTGGCTAGAAGGGAAGCAGCCCTTCAGGAAATCGTTTAAAGTTTGTCTTTCTCATCTTCTTGAGCATCTTGTTCATTGCTGCATAGTTCTTGAGGAGTCGATTTACATCCTGGGTAGTAGTACCACTGCCCCTTGCTATCCTTCTCCTCCGGCTGGCATTTATAATGCCATAGTGTCTGCGTTCCTGTGGAGTCATGGAATTGATTATGGCCTCCACCCGGATAAGCTCCTTTTCGTCCGGGACAAAGCCCTTGAGTTGTTTTATCTTGTTAAAGCCCGGTATCATAGAGATGATCTGCTCAAGGCTCCCCATCTTTCTTATCCTCTTGAGCTGATCTCTAAAGTCTTCCAGTGTAAAGGTGTCTTTCTCCAGCTTGTCCCGGAGTTCAAGGGCCTTTTTCTTGTCAATGGTATCCTGGGCCTTTTCAATAAGGCTCAGGACATCTCCCATCCCGAGGATTCGATTCGCTATCCGATCTGGGTGAAAGGGCTCTAAGGCATCGAGTTTTTCACCAACACCTGCCAGCTTGACGGGCTTTCCAGTAACTGCCTGTATCGAGAGCGCTGCACCGCCCCTGGCATCACCTTCAAGTTTGGTGAGCACGACACCTGTGATAGAGAGGTCCTGATCAAATTTTTGGGCTATATGGACTGCGTCCTGTCCGGTCATGGCATCTGCCACCAGCAGGATCTCCTGTGGAGACGTCACGGCCTTTATCTCCTTGAGTTCATCCATCAGGGCCTCGTCTATGTGCAGACGACCTGCTGTATCCAGTATGACCGTGTCCAGGTGGGATGCATCTGCCCTGGCCACTGCCAGCCTTGCGATCTCTGCAGGAGGCACAGATGGCTCTGAGGGATACACGTCAATTTTTAATTGGTCTCCAAGGACCTTTAGCTGCTCTATGGCCGCAGGTCTGTAGACATCTACAGATACAAGGTATGGTCTTCGCCCCTTTGATCTCAGCCAACGGGCAAGCTTTGCGGCAGTAGTGGTCTTACCAGAACCCTGGAGACCCACCAGGAGTATAACTGCAGGCTGGCGTCCAGACAGATCGAGCCTCTGATTATAGCCCCCAAGCAGAGTTATCAGCTCCTCATGGACTATCTTTACTACCTGCTGGGCCGGGGTCAGGCTCTCCATTACCTCCTGTCCTATGGCCCGTTCTTTTACACGTGCAATAAAGTCCTTTACGACCTTATAGTTTACATCTGCCTCCAGGAGGGCAAGGCGGACCTCTCTCAGGCCATCCTGGATGTTCTTCTCTGAGAGCTTCCCATAGCCCTTGAGGTGTTTGAATACAGAATTTAGTCGTTCGCTCAGGCTATCAAACATATCTCTTTACTGAAATTGGAGACTCGAAGATTAAGTTTTACAAACTGGTCTTGGCCTGTCACATAGGATACCCTATATATCTATATCGATCTGAAATTACAGAAAAATTGAAACATCTAGTAAAGTTCAATAATTTACTTGCTTCTCTTTGTAGTGTCAACATGATGTCTCCCACGTCTCTTGGGACCAAACACTATACCTATTGCCTCATCTGCCCTGGATATCAGATAAAATTTCAGGTCTTTACGGACCTGAGGGGGTATCTCCTCCAGGTCTCTGGCATTGCGCTTGGGGAGTATGATCTCTTTTATCCCTGCCCTGTGTGCACCGAGCACCTTTTCCTTTACTCCACCTACTGGAAGAATGAGTCCTCTCAGACTGATTTCACCTGTCATGGCCACCTCAGGTCTGACAGACCGGTCTGTAAACAGAGATACCAGGGCCATACATATGCTTATTCCAGCAGAGGGACCGTCTTTGGGTATTGCACCTGAAGGCACGTGGACATGGATATCCTCTTCCTTGAAGGCATCGGTCGGGATCCCCAACTCTGAGGCCTTGGAGCGGACGAAACTCAGGGCAATCTGGGCGGATTCCTTCATTACATCTCCCAGTTTTCCTGTAAGCAGCACCTTTCCAGAGCCCTTCATCTTAGTGACCTCAATAAACAGGATCTCTCCACCTGAAGGGGTCCATGCAAGCCCTGTAGCCACACCTGGGACCCCTTTCCTCTCTGCCACTTCAGACATAAACCTGGGTAGCCCCAGATAGTCTGACAGGCCCTTTATGCCCACCTTTACCTTCTTGACCTGTCCCTTGGCTACCTGCTTGGCCACGCCACGACACACAGCGGCTATCTGTCTCTCCAGGTCCCTGACCCCTGCCTCTCTAGTATAGGCACTGATGATCCTGGACAGTGTCCCTTTATTGATACTGATATTGCGCCTGGTCAGGCCATGGGCCTCGATCTGCCTGGGGATCAGGTACCTCCGGGCGATCTCAAGCTTTTCCTCAAAAGTATAACCTGAGAGCTCCAATATTTCCATCCTGTCCAGGAGAGGAAGGGGTATGGTATCCAGGACATTGGCTGTAGCAATAAAGACCACCTTTGAGAGGTCGAATTCTACCCCGAGATAGTGATCGGTAAAGGTGACGTTCTGTTCCGGGTCCAATACCTCTAACAGGGCTGAGGCCGGATCTCCTCTGAAGTCAGCCCCTATCTTGTCGATCTCGTCCAACATCAGGACTGGATTCTTGACTCCTACTTTTTTGAGGCCCTGGATAATACGTCCAGGCATGGCCCCTACATAGGTACGGCGATGTCCACGGATCTCTGCCTCATCCCTTATGCCGCCCAGAGATATCCTCAAGAACTTACGTCCCATGGCCCTGGCTATTGACTTCCCAAGAGAGGTCTTCCCAGTGCCAGGGGGGCCTACAAAGCACAAGATGGTCCCCTTGGCATCAGGCTTGAGCTTCAGTACTGCCAGGTACTCCACGATCCGTTTTTTTACCTTGTCCAGGTCATAGTGGTCCTCATCCAGGATACGCTCTGCCTTATCGAGGTCCAGTTGATCCTCTGTAGACTCGTTCCAAGGTAATTCGAGGAGACAGTCTATGTAGGTGCGGGATACTGTATATTCAGGGGCAAAGGGATGCATCTTGGAGAGACGCTCAATCTCTCGTTTGGCCTCTTTCATGGCCTCTTCTGGCAGGCCTTTGGCCTCCAGTTTTTCCTTTAATTCCTTTATCTCATCTGATTTTTCTTCCCCAAGCTCCTTTTTGATGGCCTTGAGCTGTTCCCGAAGATAAAATTCTCTCTGGGTCTTATCTACCTGGCCCTTGACCTGGGACCTGATCTTGTCTCCCAGTTCAAGGATCTCAAGCTGCTGGAGCATGATGTGGAGGGCTGCCTGCAGACGCTCCTTGACATTCAGGGCATTTAACACAACTTGCTTCTCAACAGTAGATATGTTGAGGTGACTTACTACTATATCTGCAAGGACACCCGGGTCCTCCAGATTCATTACCACTCCCCCAAGCTCGTTTGGTAGATTGGGAGACAGCTCCAGGACCCTGGAGAAGGCCTGCCGTATGTTTACTACAAGTGCCTGGATCTCGAGGTCCTTGGTGACTATATCTTGTGCCGGTTCTACTCTTGCCTTTATATAGGGCTTCATCTCAGTGATCCCCAGGACCCTGGCTCTAGTGACCCCCTGAATTACCAGCTTTGCATAGCCTGCTTCATCCTTTGCCATTCGGAGTATCAGGGCCACTGTACCTATCTTGTTAAGATCAGGGGCATCTTCTTTTCCCTCTTTTGTGCCAATTATGAGTATAGCCCTGTCTGTCATAAGGGTGTCATCGATCATCTTTATGAGATGTGGCGATTCAATGATCCATGGGACTACCATATGGGGAAAGAGCACAAAATTTTTGCTTGGCAATACAGGGAGTTCACGAATCGTAGTCTGCCCAGGATTTGTTTCTGCCTGCGTATTTTTGCTCATAGGCACCTCTAGTTCTCCTTATCAATAGAATCACGATACCTCAATCTTTATTGTCTCTTCCCGCTTCTTGCGGGGCATCTCTACAATAAGCAGCCCATTTTCATAGTATGCCTCAATCTGTTCCATATCTATAGCTACTGGTATACGGACAATGCGCTCAAATGGACCATATTCTATCTCCATCTGATAAAATCGCCTCTCGCCCAGGCTGACTGGAGAATGGCGCTGGCCAATCAGGTGTAAGAACTGTCCTTCAAAGGTAAGATGTAGACTCTCTGTGTCTAGCCCTGCTGCCTCTATTACCACATAGACGGCATCAGGGGCCTCATATATATCTATTGCAGGGACCCATCCCCCTTCGGAAAAGGCCATAGGTCTTGATATATGAAAGACATCATCTACTAAACGCCTTACCCGATCATGTAGTTGCTCCATGTCACGTTCCACTTTTATTCTTATAAACGACATGGCTCCCTCCCTGGTAGGAATATAAAGTAATTGCCTCAATGGCACAGTGACTGCCTTAGACTGTTTAACTGAGATAATCTGGGATAATAGGTCATGTCTCCATGATAGGCAAGCTAAAGATAAAAAATCCAGGCCCTCAAACTAGATTATCCTATAACAGGGACCTGTACACTGATTACCAAGGCTTGAATTTTGGGCAATTGTGCTTTATAGATAGAGAATTTAGCCTCTTCTGTGCTAGAATAATTGAGAGAATCCAAAGGAGAAGATAACTGTGTATGACTCCTCAGACCTCAGAAAGGGTCTAAAGATAACTATCGATGGAGAACCCTATATCATTACAGATTTCCAGTTTTCCAAGCCAGGAAAGGGGCAGGCCCTCTATAAGTGCAAGCTCAAGAATATGGTGACCAACTACACTATAGATCGTACTTATCGTTCAGGGGACAAATTTGAGCCAGCCGATCTAGATGAGGTGCATATGCAATATCTCTACAAAGACAGTGAAGGATTTCACTTTATGAATAGCACTACCTATGATCAGGTAAGTTTATCAAAAGATCAGATCGGAGAGGCAAGGAATTTCCTTAAGGAAAATATGGAAGTAGATATCCTCTTCTTTCATGACACTCCTATTGATATCTCTCTCCCTATATTTGTTGAGCTTGAGGTAACAAGATCTGCCCCAGGTGTAAGGGGTGACACTGCCAGTGGTGCTACAAAGTCAGTAACCCTTGAGACAGGCTATAAACTCCAGGTCCCCCTATTTATAAAGGAGGGCGAGATCCTGAAGATCGATACCCGTACTGGAGAATATGTAGAACGGGTAAAGAGGTAAGGTCAGACCTCTCAATAAGTTTGTAGTTAAAGACCCCGGTGTTGAGAAAGAGAGAATGTGAACAGTTACATAGTTTAGCGTGATGTCCAGCAAAGAGGCCTGGCAGAGGAGGCTGGTAATCAGGGGCAAGATTATAGAGGCCATCCGGGCATTTCTGTCAAGACAGGGATTTATTGAGGTCCAGACCCCCCTAATGACCCATGCCCCGGCACCAGAATCTTCTATTGAGGCCTTTCCGGTCTCTCAGGGCAGAGACAGGCCAGAGCTCTTCCTCATCACATCTCCAGAGCTGAATCTGAAGCGCCTCCTGGCAGAGGGATTTGATCGAATCTTTCAGTTGGGACCTGTATTCCGTAAAGGGGAGCGGGGCCGCCATCACCTCCCTGAATTCACCATGCTGGAGTGGTACAGGCTAGGTGCAGACTATTAT
This sequence comes from Deltaproteobacteria bacterium, assembly GCA_027004715.1. Lineage (GTDB taxonomy): Bacteria > Desulfobacterota > Dissulfuribacteria > Dissulfuribacterales > UBA3076 > JALTHG01. The sequence continues at coordinate 4,847 of JALTHG010000084.1, read as the reverse complement.
AGCCTTATGTCTGACTGTGAGGCATTGATAGCAACAGTGGCCTGTGCTGCTGGTTGGAAGGCACACTCAGTCGTCTATAGAGGCAAAGAGATCGACATCTCTTCTCCATTTCCTCGCCTGACCATAAAAGAGGCCTTTGAGAAATATGCCGGCTGGACGCCTGGACCTGACCCAGACCTGGACAGATTTAATGAAGATATGATAACAAAGATAGAGCCCAATCTGTCTCACGACAGGCCCATCTTTTTGATGGATTATCCTGCATCCTGTGCCTCTCTCTCCAGACTAAAGCCCTCTGATCCTACAGTGGCAGAGAGGGTCGAACTCTATGCAGGGGGTATTGAACTCGCAAATGGCTTTTCTGAACTCACAGACCCAAGAGAGCAGGGAGACAGATTCAGGAAAGAGGCCCAGATACGGAGGGCACATGGACTGAATGCCTATCCATGGCCAGAGAAATTTCTGTCGGCCCTGGAGCGACTGCCTGAATGCGCAGGCATGGCCCTGGGGATAGATCGCCTGGTGATGTTGCTCACCGACGCCCCAGATATAGATAAGGTAGTGGCATTTCCACCAGAAGAGGGATAACCGCTTA
>JALTHG010000084.1:0-4152 GCA_027004715.1 Deltaproteobacteria bacterium | reverse complement strand
ATAACCGCTTAGTAGGCCTTCACATTGCACTGTCTCGTCTCTGAGAGATGTGAAGGATTAATTGGCCTCTCCCCTGGACCAGACTATAAAGGAGGAAAGGAGGTCTTGAGAGAGATATGCCATGTCCAGGGGAGACCAATTCTCTTGTCTATGCCTTGGCTGCTACTGCCGCAATATGGCCCTTCTGCCTTCCACCGATAAATCTCATGAGCATCACCACCCCAGAGAATACCAGGATTTCTAAAGTTATCCATGTCAGAGAGCTGCTTGGGTGACGACTCAAGGTGGCAAGCTGATAGAAGCCACTGGAGGCCAGATAGGCCATAAATATAGTCCAGAATATGGAAAAGACCATCCATCTGAGCCCTGCCTCCCTGTAAGTTACTGACATGGCAACGACACACGGGATATAGAGAAGGATAAAGAGCAGATAGGCATAGGCCCCGATCTTTCCGTCAAAGAGCTTTGCCATGTTACCAAAGGTACTCATCTTTATACCTTCTTCTTCTGCCATCTCCTTCTTCCCTTCCTTTGCTGAAGAGAGACCGAGGGGATCCAGCAGAGCCCCTCCCAGGTCCTTGAGATTTGCAGGGATTGAGAGAAAGGCGTCCTTGACCCCGCCCCAGAAGTCAAAGCCCTCTTCTTCGCCTTTAGCTGGGGAGTAAAGGGAGTTCAGGGTCCCTACCACGGCCTCTTTGGCAAATATGCCATCGAATATACCTACTGTGGCCGGCCAGTTGTCTTTATGTATTCCCAGAGGGGTAAATGCCGGTGTGATCTCCTGACCAATGTGCGCAAGCACTGAATCACCCGTATCTTCATGGCCAAAGGTCCAGTCAGTCCCCATGGAATTTAGAATGGTAAGTATCATTACTACTGGGACAAGTACCTTACCTGCCCTAAACAGGAATACCCCAAGACGCTCCCATGCCCTCAGGATCACACCCCTGAAGGTCGGAAGGTGATAAGGGGGGAGCTCCATGATAAATGGCGTCATCCCACCCCTTAACAGGGTGTGCTTGAGCACAAGGCCAGTGAGCACTGCAAAGGCAATACCTATGAGGTAGAGGCTGAAGACCATGGTCTGCCCACCTGTTGAAAAGAAGGCCGCAGCAAACAGGGCATACACAGGGAGCCTGGCACCGCAAGACATGAAGGGATTCATCATTATGGTCATGATCCTGTCCTTTTCATTCTCCAGGGTACGGGTAGCCATGATTGCAGGGACATTGCAGCCAAAACCGACCAACATAGGGATAAAGGACTTTCCAGGGAGCCCTACATACTTCATGAGCCTGTCCATGACAAAGGCGGCCCTGGCCATATAGCCTGAGTCCTCAAGGAAGGACAGGGCAAGGAACATAAAACCTATAGGTGGGATGAAGGTGGCCACGGTCTGGAGGGCGCCCCCAAGCCCATTTGCAAGGATGGTTATCAGCCAGTCAGGGCTCCCTATGGCCGCAAGGAGCCTGCCAAAACCATCCACAAAGATAGTGCTTCCCAGGATGTCAAAGAAGTCAATAAATGCCCCGCCGACATTGACGACAAAGAGGAACATGAGATACATAACCACAAGAAATATGGGGATACCAAAGGCCCTGTTGAGGACTATGTGATCGATCCTGTCAGAGAGGGTCTCCTGGGACTTCTCTGTCTTCTTTAGGACCTTTTCAGTTATGCCAGAGATAAAGTCATATCTCTTATCGGCAATGATTATGTCTGTCTCTTCGCCAAGTCTTGACTCTATTGCCTTTATGTGATCCCTTGCTATTGACTCTACAAAGGTCCCAACCCTTTCAGATACCACTGGATCCCCCTCAAGGAGCTTCATTGCTACCCACTCGGGGGCCGTCTTGGCTCCAGGCATGGCCTTGGAGACCTGTGGTATCAGTTCTTCTATGGCATTTCTAATCTCATCTGGATAGGTCATTCTGGCCGAGGAGATATGCCTCTTCTGGGCCGCTCTGTTTATGGCATCCTTGAGCCTCTCTATGCCCTCTCCCTTAGAGGCCACTATGGGAACTACCGGGCAGTCTAATCCTCTGGACAGGCCTTCTACATCTATCTCTATATTCCTGTCCCTGGCAATGTCCATCATATTGAGGGCCATAATCACTGGTACCTTCATCTCAAGGATCTGGCTTGTGAGATAGAGGTTTCTTTCCAGATTTGAGGCATCGACAATATTGATTATGAGATCGGGCTCTCCTGAGAGTATATAGTCCCTGGCCACCTGCTCATCCAGTGACGAGGCCGAGAGGGAATAGATGCCTGGAAGGTCTATCAACTCGATTTCTTTGCCTTTGTGCCTGTAATAGCCTATCTTCTTATCTACAGTGACACCGGGCCAGTTTCCTACCCTCTGCCTGGCACCTGTCAGAGCATTAAACATCGTGGTCTTTCCGCAGTTAGGATTGCCGGCCACACCGATTATAAAGTCACTCATTATCAGTTTCCTCCTTCAAGATGTGAAGTTGGAGCGCATAATTGAATTATCCTTCAACTGTCACTGCCCTTGCCTCGTCTCTTCTGAGGCTTAGAGAAAATCCCCTCACACTGATCTCAACAGGGTCTCCCAATGGGGCCACCCGCTGGACTGTGAACTCCGTTCCCCTGTTCAGCCCCATGGCAAGGAGTCTTCCCCTGTATTCCTTTGATCCCTTGACAAATCCGGATACCCTGCCACTTTCTCCTACTGAGAGATCACTCAGTCTCCTTTTCATCTCTTTCTCCTTAGATACTCTGTACAGAGACCTTGAATGCCATACCCCCACCAAGGATATAGCGCGTCTCTCCCTTGGCCAACATAATAGCAGCCCCTCTTCTCTGGTGCTCCATTATCTTGATCTCATCTCCAATATTGAGGCCCATGCTCAAGAGCTTTTCCTGAAAGCCCCTTCCACCCTGAAATCCTACTATTCTTACCCTCTCTCCCCCCCTGGCCATAGGTAGGGGAAAAGAGCCAGACAGAGGATATTTCTGTTGGGGTCTCTTTTCTTCAGATCTCTGAAGTCCTTTGCCATTCATTTTGATTTCTCCTGGGAATTAGATGTCATTTTAAACATAATGAGTTTCATTCTCTAATAGAATTTTTATTATACATCTAATCCCATTTGAGGTCAAAAGTCTACCTGGGCCCTCAGACCCCATATATAGATGTCATCGGTCTGGGAATTGCCCTGGCCGTTTCTGATCCACTGAAAGTCCCCAGTGAGTGCAAAGCGTTCGTGTAGGACCAGCTTGTAATAGGCCTCAAAGTCATTTTCATTAGACGTATGGGAAGTAGCATCTCTATAGTCGTCAGTGAGGATGAGCTGTCCATAGCCTATACCAATGACATCATTTTCTCTCTGCCATAGAGAGCCTGACAGCTGCAGGCCTACATTCCAGAGCTTATTAAATGGGATCATCTCCCACCTATCGTCGTCCCCATTCCAGCGGGCAAGGTCATCATCTGTCTGGCTATATCTTGCAAATGCACTGATCCCATCCCATAATTCCTGATCAAAGCTGAGCCCCCATCCCATCTGGTCCTTAGTTGCAAGGCGATCGTCATACCTGGGATTCGGCCTGCCATTGGCTATTGCCAGATCACTGTTCTTGAGGTGCTTCCTCTTGTCACACCAGCCATAGAAACGGTAGTTACCCTGCTTGCCCCAGAACTTGGGCCTCAGATTGACCTGCCAGGCAAGGAATCCATGATCAAAGACGTCTTCCCAGTTGTCGTCCTGGACCGATGCCCCTATGACCCTGAACTCCAACAGGTCTATGGGATCTACCTTGACCATAAAGGCAGGGCAATAGAAGTTGTCTGGTTCTGGTATGGTCAGCCCCATGCTCTTTACAAACATGTTTGAAAGGAATTGGGTCGTCTCGTCTCCGGCGACCTCGTTTTCATCAAACAGGACACTTATATCCATCTTTCCTGCATCTAGAGTAAACCTGTCATTAAGGAAGCTGAACTCATAGAAGGCCTCAGATATGGTCACATCTGGCTGATTGTTGTGATTCCTTGTGGAATATGAGTCATAGTTAGGGATATTGAAGCTCTGCACATCTGGATTCAGCCCTTCACCATCTCCACCCTCCAGGTGTACATAGAAATTCCCGTATTTGCCAAAGTGGGTAGCAAGGTTGAGGTCCATGGTAAAT
>JALTHG010000083.1 GCA_027004715.1 Deltaproteobacteria bacterium | reverse complement strand
GGGACTGCCATTTTTAAGTACCTCTAGTCTGTAATTATTTACTGATCTCCAATAGCCTAGATACTCTACTCATTGAGGTGTGTAGATCTCTTACTTTGAGGCCTGAGCTATTTTCACAACAAAATAGCTCAATTATACAGCAAAAACTGATTTAAACCAAATATCTCCTTTTTTGTGACTGAAGGGACTCCAGACATTAAGCCAGCAGCCTTTTTAGTGGACTAAATTGGCTATCTAATGACTCTTTTTGACACCGACACTCCTCTCTATTGAGATTTGCTCCACAACCAGGACAGATGCCCTTACAGTCCTCTTTACAGAGATGCCGCATAGGGATCTGGAGCAGGATCTGTTCTCTGAATATCTTTCCCAATTGAATTTCAACTCCATCATATGTGGATGTCTCCATATCCTCAGTATCAAGGGCTATTTTTCTGATCCCTGGCAGACTGGGGACCAAGATGTAAGAGAAGGTCGTATGTATCTTTTGGATATAGCTCTCGAGGCAGCGATGGCAGATCAGCCTGATTGAGGCCCTCACCTCACCCCTGAGGTGCACATCCCTATTTACTCGGCACAAAAAGACCTCTCCCACTATAGGAGATCGCACTCTGTACTCGTCTATATCAGAGAGGAGCCCTGGCATGTCTTCAAAAACCAGATGCATACCCTCTTCCTCAGATATATCCTCTACTCGAACAGTGTCCTTAAAACCCTTAAGATCTCTGATCATATTCAATCCGCTGCTGGCCAGGAGGAATGTGAACAGTTACCAACTAATCTGGCAAAGATAGACCTGGCCGACCAATTTTGGCCAGAAAGATCCCTTATAAAAATTGTATTTTATAGATTGGCTGGCAATCCTTGTCAAGACAAATGTGGAGGGCTCGCCAGTCTGGACACAATTATCCCTGCCTCAAAAAGGATATACAGGGGGACGCCCATCAAGGCCATATTGAACATATCTGGTGTAGGAGTGAGTACGGCTGCAACTATAGCGATTATCAGGATTGCATAGCGCCTATATCTTTCAAATGTCTTATAGCTGCAGATCCTCAGGCGACAGAGTAGGGTCATGAAGACCGGAAGCTCAAAGATTAGGCCGAACCCAAAGATAAAGAGTCCAACAAAGTCCACGAAATTACTTACAGCTATTATAGGCCTCAGGTGTGAAGATTGGTATCCCAAGAGAAAGTTTATCCCAAAGGGTAGGGTTACAAAGAAGCAAAACGTGGCTCCTCCATAGAAAAGGAGGAGGGCTGCTATCATAAAGCCCAGAGAGGACCTCCTGGAGAGACCAAATGTGCCCTTTAGGCCCTGAGATACGTGCCAGAGTAACCATGGGGCAAGGAGGACTAATGTGCCAATGCTCGAGAGTTTTAGTAGGGCCAGTATTGGCTCCAGGACACCAAAGAAGACCAGACGCTGATGGAAATGGCGCTGGATGAAGGCCAGGATATGGGGCGAAAAGAGATATAGTATGACAGTGAGTCCTATAAAAGAGAGTATGGTCTCTTTTAAAAAACGCCTTAGATATAAAAACAGCGACACCAGGTCCTGCTGAGAGACAGGGCCATCCATCTCTAACTCTCCCGTATATAGTCTATGGCATTTCGGAAGATAGCCACCCCTGCCCCTTCCTCTGGCAATCTCTTCCTGGTCCACCTGGGGTGGTTAGTTCTGTGGTGAAAGGCCTCTGGATGGGGCATCATGCCCATAAGCCGACCACTGCTATCACAGATCCCGGCTATGCCAAGCTCTGATCCATTTGGATTGTATGGATACTCTTGCGTGGGCTCCCCGGTCTCAGGCGATATGTACTGAAGTGCAATAAGGCCTTCTGCTATCAGCCTGTCTCTTGTGGCCTTATCAATTGTTACAAACTTTCCCTCTCCGTGTCTTATTGGCAATTCAATACGTTCTATTCCACGGGTAAATATGCAAGGGGAGTCTGGAGATACCTTACAGGTGACCCATCTATCTTCAAATCTGCCAGAGTCGTTATAAGTAAGGCTTACACATCGCTGTCTATAGTCACCATCAAGGCCTGGCAAGAGTCCAGTCTTTACCATCAATTGAAAGCCATTGCATATCCCCAGTATCAGGCCGCCTTTTTCTATAAATCTAAGGACCTGATCCAACAGGCGCTCCTTCCTGTCCTTGACCCTGGCATTACGGAGTCTGTAGGCCCCGACCTGTGCAGCTCCCAGGTTATCGCCGTCCAGAAATCCGCCAGGCAGATTCAGAAACTGGTAGTCATCCAGACGGACACTTCCGTCCAGGAGGTCGCTGAGGTGTACTATATCGACATGGTCTGCCCCGGCCAATCTACAGGCATTTGCCATTTCCCTTTCGCAGTTTGTCCCATAGCCAGTGATGACTATTACACGTACCTCTATTGTCATATCTAGTTCCTGGGTTTCTCAGCCCTCTGGTGTCTTATAGCCCCCTTTTTCTAAGATCTCAATAGTCTGGAGGGGATGTGAACAATTACGTATGGGATCTTAAGCCCTAATTTTACCACAGAAGACCCCAAAGGTGTATACTCTTGAAAATAGATCGATTTTGGCCTGTGCCCTCTGCAATTCTGAGGCAATTTTTTTTATTTTATAACGTCTGCGTACACAAATCAAACTTGACATTCAAACAGGGCCTTGTTATTCATAAAATATTAGGGAGTGCGGACGGAGAGGTCTTCATTTATCTACTCTTTTTGAGTCTAAGGTTACCAGTCTCCGGCTAATTTTTGGCTTAAATAACTTTAAATAGGGACATACAGTATAGGAATAGGGTATATTTTTGCCTGGGATTAGGTCGATAAATGGGTATAGACCTCTGATGTATCAGATCTGATTTAGTAGATTTTATAAGCCTATCTAGTGGGAGATAGAGAGTTTCTTTCTATCAGGACTGGTGAAAAAATTACAGTGAAGGGAGTAAGGGTCCCAAATGAAGTCTTTAGTGTTTTTGCTCCTTGTCTTTTTTTTGGTTGGATGTACTCATAGGCCTCCTGATCCTGTTGCTCACTCTGCCCCTCCAAAGGCCTGTCTTCATCAAGATCAGGCAGACACCTCCTCTACCTCAGGACAGATTACATCAGATACAGATGGTGAGTATATTGACGAAGAGTTTAGCTCTTTGAGTGAGGAAGTAACTAAAGAGACAGTACAGGTGAGAGATCCCATTGCCCCCTGGAATCATCTCATGTTTCGTGTCAATGATAGGCTCTATTTTTGGATCTTAAAACCCCTTGAGGACAGGTATGTTGCTGTAGTGCCCAGGCCTATCAGGAATAGCCTCTTTAACTTCTTTCATAATCTTGATACCCCTGTCCGGGTGGTTAGTTGTGCCCTGCAGGGAAGGGGCCAGGAGACAGGTGCTGAATTTGCCAAGTTCATGTTGAATAGTACGGTAGGCATCCTTGGTTTTAGAGACCCTGCAAAGAAATATCCCAAATTGAATCCCAAAGATGATGAAGATCTGGGCCAGGTACTTGGGTCCTATCATGTCGGCAATGGATTTTACATCGTCTTGCCTATCATAGGTCCCTCTACTGCGCGTGACTTTGTAGGGACGCTCGGACATATATTATTAAATCCCATCACCTATATAAACCCTGTAGAGGCATCTCTAGGTGTTAGTGGTATCAAGTCTGTGAATAAGAATTCATTTACCTACCAAGATTATGAATCTTTTAAAAAGGCATCGCTTGATCCTTATACAGCTTTTCGCAATGCCTATATTCAGCACCGTGAAAAGGAATTGAAGGAATAATCGAGGCAGAATTAATTGACAAGAGATATATAGAGGCCTAAGGATTTTGAGCTTGACACAGATATCCTACTATTATATTACTCTCTCGGAAGGTCTTTTTGATACTCCTATTCCTTTATAATAAAAGAGTTCCATGGAGATAGTCTGGAGTCTTTTTGTCTTGATTGGTAGCTTGATGTGGTTGGCTGTTTTGCTTGTACCGTGGCGTCCTTGGTATACTGGTGATTTTTTGGACAGTGATTCCTCTTTCACTCAAGAGGACCTGGGTAAGATTACAGTCCTTATCCCTGCACGTAATGAAATGAAGACTATTGAGACTGTGCTCACAGCTCTAGAGGCACAGGGACGTAATCTTAATATCATCTTGATCGATGACCAATCAGATGATAGCACTGTGGAGGTAGCACGCAAGGCAGTCAAGGGAGAGGGGTTACGTATTGTTCCAGGTAGAGCTCTGCCGCCAGGATGGACAGGCAAACTCTGGGCACTTGAACAGGGTCTGGCATTTATAGACACCCCTCTGACACTATTGATCGATGCCGATATCAGGCTACACCCTGGCATTTTGGCCACCTTAGAAAAGACTATGAGACAGAATGACCTTGCCTTTGCCTCCTTGATGGCAGAGATGCATATGGTCAGTTTCTGGGAAAGGTTGTTGATGCCGGCATTTGTCTACTTCTTTAAACTCATCTATCCGTTTCAGTTGTCTAACTCCAGATCCTCCAGGGTAGCTGCTGGTGCTGGGGGATGTATCCTGCTAGAGACGCGACTTTTGAGAGAGATGGGAGGCTTTTATAGCCTGCATGGAGAACTGATCGATGACTGTGCTCTGGCAAGGAAAGTCAAGTCTATGGGCTATAAGACCTGGATAGGCCTCACTCACTCAGTAGAGAGTCTACGCGCCTATAGAGGTCTTGGTGAGATATGGGACATGGTGGCACGTACGGCCTTTACCCAATTACATTACTCGTGGTTCTTACTGATGTTGTGTACCCTTATAATGGTGACGGCCTTCTGGTCTCCAGTAATTGGTCTGTTGCTTCCAGATACTGCCATCGCAGTCTTGGCCTTAGTTGGTCTGAGTGCTATGATATTAAGCTATTTGCCAATACTCAAGTTCTATAGAGTACCAGGGAGGTGGGCATTGGCCCTTCCAGTGATTGGTACGCTTTATCTGGCTATGACTTGGACATCAGCGATCCAGTACTGGCTTGGGGAGGGCTCGCACTGGAAAGGGAGAATATACTCCGATCTTCTGCGTTCAAATTAAAAGAGACCTGTCCTGAGTACGGGTCTTTGATATATGCTGGGTTGATATGGAAGAGGCAAAAAAAAATCAATCAGATTTGCTTTCTGACATTGCTTATCAATGGCAGATATTAAAAGGGGTTTCGCGCAGTTTTGCATTGACAATTCCACAATTGCCTCCTGGTCTCAGTGGTATCATTGCAAATGCCTATCTGCTTTGCCGAATTATAGATACTATCGAGGATGAAGAATGTCTTGAGATAGAACAGAAACGTTTTTTTTTGCAGGAATTTATTGGTGTCACTGATGGAAAGATCCCTGCAGTCAGATTTGCAAATGCCCTATTCCCCTTGCTATCTGAAGGTACCTTGCCGGCTGAAAGAGACCTGATTCGGAGTACGGATCGCATTATACGCATTACCCGTACCTTTACTGAAAGGCAACAGTCAATACTAGAACGCTGTATAAGGATCATGTCTAAAGGCATGGAGCGCTTTCAGGAAAACAAGAGACCTGATGGATTAGAGAACCTGACAGATTTGGATAGCTACTGTTATTATGTTGCCGGAGTCGTTGGTGAGCTCTTGACTGAACTGTTCTGTGACTATTCAGAGCAAATAGCTCAAAATAGAGAGAGGATGCTGAAGTTGGCAATTTCCTTTGGACAGGGTCTTCAGATGACAAACATCCTAAAAGACCTCTGGGAAGACAAAAAGAATGGTGTCTGCTGGTTGCCTCGAGACGTCTTTAGAAGGGTAGGTTTTGACTTGAAGGACCTTACTTTGGGTCAATACTCTCCTGCCTTTGGTGAGGGGCTGTCCGAGTTGATTGCTGTTGCACATGCCCATCTCAGAAATGCCCTGGACTATACCCTGATCATTCCCAGACACGAGAAGGGCATACGCAAGTTCTGTCTATGGGCCATAGGGATGGCAATCTTTACGCTGAAGAACATAGAAAATAGACGTGATTTCTCTGCTGGCAGTGAGGTAAAGATATCACACAGTACTGTCAAGATGATAATAGCAGTGACCAATCTGGCTCTAAAGAGTAACTTCTTGCTCAGGGTATTATTTGATCTGAGTGCAAGAGGCCTTCCACTATGTGAGATCAAGGATGACTACGCCCCAAAGACCTTAGGGATAGAAGTTTCATAATCTGTGCCTCAAATGCCGAACAAAGTGATCCCCTATCGCTGACCGTTCACATCCCTGGCAGGATAGCCCTTCTCAGGGTCTTAGGGCATAGCCTGATGCACAAGATCAGGCATCTGCCCGCTGATCCGCACTGAACCCTTCAAAAGGCCACTGCTGGTCAGCAGGGGGATGTGAACGGTTATACGACACTGAATGGAGTATGTCTCTCGTGTCCTGCCTGGTAGCCTGGCAGACTTGCCTGCTGTAAGTCATCAATGAGTTAAGGTCCCCATCCTGGCCTCTGAATCAGATATAAATTTACTGTTATGGATCAAAGACTTATCAGAAATATTGCACTTATTGCCCATGTAGACCACGGTAAAACCACACTTGTCGATCAGTTCTTTAAGCAGAGCGGCATGTTCCGCGACAACCAGGTCATGGCCGAGAGGCTCATGGACTCCATGGATCTGGAGCAAGAGCGTGGCATTACAATAGTTGCCAAGATTGGCTCTTTTCGATACAAAAATTATATAGTCAATATCATAGACACCCCAGGTCATGCAGATTTCGGGGGGCAGGTTGAGCGTGTGCTTTGCATGGCAGATGGCTGTCTACTTTTAGTGGATGCACAGGAAGGCCCTATGCCGCAGACATATTTTGTGATGAAAAAGGCCCTGGCGATATCCCTTCCAACACTGGTGGTGATAAACAAGATCGATAAGCCAGCGGCCCGACCGAACTGGGCACTAGACCAGGTATTCGATCTATTTGTAAAATTGGATGCCCCTGATGAACTCTTAGACTTTCCTGTAGTCTTTACATCGGCCAAAGAGGGATATGCCATCAATGATCCAGATGACCCTGTTGAGGGAGGATCCATGCTGCCTCTGTTTGAAAAGATCATTGCCTGCATCCCGCCGCCATCTGGCGATCCTAAAGGTCCCCTTCAATTACAGATAAATAGTATCGACTATTCCTCTTATCTGGGCAGGCTTGGCATTGGTAAGCTGACGAATGGCTCTATCAGGCTAAATCAGAATGTCGTGCTGGTGAGGAGGGACAGGAGTCTGGTACCAGCACGTATAAGCAAGATATATCGCTTTGTAGGGAACCAGAAGGTGCCAATCGAGGAGGCCACTACTGGGGAAATCGTGGCCGTAGCTGGCATAGATGACATCAACGTGGGTATTACACTCGCTGATCCAGAAGATCCCCGTCCCTTGCCTCTTACCAGGATCGATCCACCTACCATTGCAATGCACTTCATTCCAAACGACTCTCCTTTTGCTGGAAAGGAAGGTAGATTTTCTACTGCACGCCACCTGGAGGAGCGCCTGTTTAGGGAGACCATGTCTGATGTTGCCCTCACCGTGGAATCTCTGGGGGCTGGGTCTGGGTTTAAGGTGTCTGGCCGAGGAGACCTGCACCTTTCCATCCTGATTGAAAAGATGCGGCGTGAGGGATATGAGTTTCAGGTAAGTCGTCCTCAGGTCATTATGAAGCAAGAAGATGGCCAGTTGATGGAGCCCTATGAGGAGCTGACCATCGATGTGGCCGAGGAGTATCAGGGGACAGTTATTGAGAGACTGGGCAAGATAAAGGGCCAGATGCTGGAGATGAGCTCTAATAGAGGGGCAGTCCGCCTGCTCTATAGAGTACCGACGCGGGGACTTATTGGCTTCCGCAGTAATTTTCTTAGTGACACCAAGGGTATGGGTGTAATGAACTATATCTTTGCCGGTTATGGCCCGTTTGCTGGCAGGATTTCTAGCCGCAGCAGTGGTGCACTTGTGGTCAAAGAGCCATGTACTACAGTGGCCTATGCCCTCTTCAATCTACAGCATAGGGGTCGCCTCTTTATAGGCCCAGGGGTCAGGGTCTATGCCGGGCAGATCATCGGGGAGCACTGTCGGAGTAATGACCTGATAGTGAACCCTGCCAGGGGCAAGAAATTGACTAATCTCAGGGCCGCAGGCTCAGACGAAAACGTCATACTCACACCACCGCGTCACCTGAGTCTCGAGGAGTGCATTGCCTTTATCAAGGACGATGAACTGGTAGAGGTAACGCCGGCTGCCATCAGGCTGCGTAAACAGGATTGGAAGTGACCGGGAAGGGAAGGGCAATATGACTCTAGTTTCACCTAAAAGACTGCTTCTGCCTGTTGTCTTGCTTATCTGCCTGTTGTCTCCTTCGCTGACACTTGCAGTGCAGCCAGATGATATCCTTGGCGACTGGGTCACTGGTGGCGGGGAGTCGTGTATAGAGATATTCAAAAAGAATGGATGTTATTTCGGTAAGATAGTCTCATTAAGGAGGCCCTATTACCTGCCAGGTGAAATCAAGGGCATGGAGGGCAGGCCCAGGATGGACCTGAATAATCCCAATAAGTCCCTGCGTTCTCAGCCCCTGATGGGACTGGAGATAATGAAGGGTTTTCGCTTCAATAATGGTAAGTGGGTCGGTGGCAAGATCTATGATCCAGGAAATGGGAAATCATATAACTGCCAAATTTCCCTGGCAAGAGATGGAAACTTGCATGTCCGAGGATATATTGGCATCCCTATATTGGGGCTTACTACTGTGTGGAGGCCTGCAAAGGCGTACTTTAGAAGGCAGATAAAGTCCCTTGGGCCTGGCTATTCCCTCAGAAAATAGTCTACCTCTGGCCTCTGAGCATATCCAGGACAAGGGCCATATCTCCTGGTAGAGGGCTTTCCCATGTCCTTTTTTCTCCTGTAATTGGGTGAATGAGTTGTAGTCTGCTGGCATGGAGCATCTGTCTTGGAATGGGTATGATGTGCCTGCACCTGAGTTCTGTCGGCCCGCCATATAGGGAGTCTCCCAATATAGGATGTCCCATAGAGCTCATGTGGACGCGTATCTGGTGTGTCCTACCTGTATGGATTTTTATGGATACCAGGTCTGCCCCACAGAGCTCTTCCAAGACCTGCCATTCAGTAGAGGCAGCCCTGCCCTTCCTTGACCTGATAGACATCTTTTTGCGATTTACTGGGTTACGTCCTATGGCTGCCTCCAGACGTCCTATCTTATCTGGAAGGTGACCCCGGACCAGGGCCATATAGGTCTTTTTTATCTTCCCTGTCTTGAATTGTTCTGTCAGCCCCAGGTGTGTCTTATCGTCCTTTGCCACCGCTAGCAGTCCAGATGTGTCCTTATCAAGCCTGTGTACAATGCCTGGCCTGAGATATCCACCTATACCTGAGAGGTCTCTACAGTGCCACAGGAGACCATGGACAAGGGTGTAGTCCTCTATACCTGCCCCAGGATGCACGACAAGGCCGGCTGGTTTCTCCAGTATCAGCAGGTGGCTGTCCTCATAGATAATTGTCAGTGGGATGGGGATAGGTCTGATAACCAGTGGCCTTGGTGCAGGGACCTGGACTTCTATGCTGTCTCCGGCCTGTATCCTGAGATGGGGAGAGGTCCTGCCATGTCCCCTTATCTTTATATGGCCATCACGTATGAGAGCCTGGATGCGTGATCTCGATATCCCAAGCTCCTTTGAGGCAAGGAACTTATCCAGTCTCTCTCCTGCATCCTTACTGGTTACTTCTATCTGCAGATATCTCAATTAATCCATGCCCTCTCTGGTGATAGACCCTGGCAAGGGCGGCCTGGAAATAGTCAGGGAGGTGGATGAGATGACCACTGGTATCTGTTGCTGCATGTACAGTAACCCCCCTTACCAGGAGGATGTAATTGGTGAGGCAGTGTATCTCATAGTGAAAACGCATAGAGACCCTTGAGAACTCTACTAATGATGTCGATACCTCAAGCAGGTCATCATAGTGGGCAGGTGACTTGTAACGACAGTAGACTTCTGTCACAGGGAACATGAGCCCTCTATGCTCAAGCTCCCGATAGGATATCTTGAGTATGGACCTCAGAAATTCATTACGTCCTATCTCAAAGAACCTCAGATAGTTCCCATAATAGACCACCCCACCAGTATCTGTATCGCCATAGATTACCCTATAGTGGGAGCGGTGGATCGGCTCTTTGAGCTCAATTGGGCTGAACGGTCTTGTGCTCACCTAACTTTTTCTTTGGATGGAGGTCTACTTCTCGAGGTGTAAGGCCTATGAATCTCGACATCAGTCTATGTCCTTCCTCGATCAGTATAGGACTCTTCTCAGCTGCAGGCTCGTTGAATGCCGCATCTGGATTGTCTCTGAGATTCAGACTGTCGTATATGACATATGGCACTGCTCCAGGGGCATGAGTCCTGAGACTGATAGGCGTATAGTGATCAGTGATGACCAATATCCTATAAGATCCTCCCATATCTTTCATGCCATCCATAACTGGACCCACGACCTCTTTATCAAAGCGCTCTATGGCCAGGACCTTTTCTCTGAGATTGCCCATATGGCCTGCCTCATCTGGGGCCTCAACATGTACGAGCACAAGGGTCTTTTGTCTCAATGTCTTTAGGGCCGCATCTGCTTTTGCCCTATAGTCGGTATCCAGATAGCCAGTGGCCCCAGGGACATTGATGACCTCCATGCCTGCCCATACCCCCAGACCCCTTATGAGATCTACTGCTGATATCACAGCACCATCTATGCCATAGAGTTGTTCCAGGGTAGCCATCACTGGCCTACGACCCTGGCCCCATATCCAGAGGGAATTTGCAGGTAGCTCTCCCCTGGCTATTCTCTTTTCATTGACAGAATGACGGTGGAAAAGGCTGATGGCCTTGGTGAGGAGGTCATAGAGGAGTGGCTCTCCTTCGTATATATGCCAGGCCTCGGTCACATCCATGCCTGTAAAGTCGTGTGGAGGAATAGTAGATATGCCTTCAGGGCCACCACGCCAGAGCAACAGATTACGATAACTTACCCCGGCAAAGAGACCAAAAGAGCGACTGGATACCAATGGTGCCAGGTCTCCTATGAGTATATGGGCCTCTTCAGTGCTTATATGACCTGCACTATAGTCTACCATATAGACCCTGCCTTCTTGAAACCTCAAGGTGACCAGATTGCACCTGAAGGCCACGTCCTCTGGATTCATGTGTACTCCTAAGGCAGCGGCCTCAAGGGGACCACGACCAGTGTAGAACTCCTTAGGCGAATAACCCATGATGGACATATTGGCTACATCGCTTCCTACTGGATACCCTACTGGCACAGTACGTACCCTTCCAAACTCACCCAGTCTGGCCAGGCGATCCATGGCAGGGGTCCTCGCTGCCTCCAAGACGGTCTTGCCTCCCAGGTCCTCGATGGGAAGGTCTCCCATCCCATCTCCAACCAGAATTATGTACTTAGAGGCTGGAAGCTCCACTCGGGGGTACTCCAGATCAGTGACTCCGGCAGTATGTCTTTTCTTGTCTTCGTCGCTCATGCCTTGATTCCTCTCTAGACACCCTCTTTAAGGGTCTGAAGATCCTCTATGCGGATGACCATGGTCCTTCCTGAAATTACATCCAGTGCGTCTATTTCCTTCAGTGCCTGGCGCACCCTGGCCTCATTGGCCCTGTGGGTGAGCATTACTATGGGGACCGATGGCTCTTCACCATGCCCCTTTTGTACCACCGATGCTATGCTGATATCCAGATCTCCCAGAATACCTGATATCCTGGCGAGGACCCCTGGCCGATTTACAGCAGAAAACCGGAAGTAGTATCGTCCTACCAGGGAATCCATCGGGCTCTTTTTTAGGGGGACCAGGGCATCACATGGAAGTCCCAGGGCCTGTACCCTCCCGGTGGTCCCCTTGACCAGATTTCTGGCTATATCCACTACATCTGCCACTACTGCGCTGCCTGTGGGCATCTGCCCTGCACCCAGACCACACAACAACACATTTCCTACTGAATCACCTACAAGTTGGAATGCATTGTAGGCCCCATCGACCTGTGCCAATGGGTGTCTTGACGGTATCATGGTGGGGTGCACCCTCAGCTCGAGTCCACTGTCGGTGTCTCTTGCAATCGCAAGGAGCTTGATCCTGTATCCAAATTCCTTTGTAAAAGAGATGTCTAATGGGGAGATCCTGGATATGCCTTCAATATAGACATCTGAGAAGTCTATCAACTTACCAAAGGCCAGAGTGGCTATAATGACGAGTTTGTGGGCCGTATCTATACCTTCTATGTCATAGGTAGGATCTGCCTCTGCATAGCCCAGAGACTGGGCCTCTGCCAGCACGTCTTGAAAGGCCATGGCCTCATCAGTCATTCTGGTAAGTATGTAATTGGCAGTCCCGTTCATGATTCCCATAATGGTATGGAATTGGTTTGCCACAAGTCCCTCTTTCACTGCCTTTAGCACAGGTATGCCACCGCCTACACTGGCTTCAAAGCCCACTTCTACGCCATATTCAGCTGCTGCGCTAAAGATCTCATGGCCATGGGTGGCAAGCAGGGCCTTATTCGCTGTAACCACATGCTTTCCCTTCTGAATGGCCTCAAGGAGAAATGTCCTGGCAGGCTCAATGCCACCTATGAGCTCGATAAATATGTCCAGATCTGGATCATCTAAAAGGGACCTTACATCATTAGTAAGGATCTCAGTGGGGATAGAAAAGCCCCTGGAAGTGGTGATGTCCAGATCACAGATCTTTGAGAGTCTTATCCTGGTGCCAGTACGTTGTTCAAGGAGCCCTGACTGCCCCAATAAGATCTTGGCTGTCCCACTGCCAACAGTCCCAAGGCCCAATAGGCCTACATTTATAGTTCTGTTCATTGGCTCTGCTCCATACAGAATTAAATTACTTATCCATTCTAAACACTTAGAATCTATGAGGCAAGTGGAGACTCAGAATAGAAGATATCCCCTGGTCCAGAGCTTGAGCCATGTCCCTTACCGGGTTAGCCTATAGATATGAGACCTGAAGACCTTTTGCCTTTAGTGAGGAGGCCAAGCCGCTATCTGGGTACAGAGATTAATGCCAGGCACAAAGACTGGGATGGCGCAGACATCAAGATGGCCCTTATCTTTCCTGATCTCTATGAGATAGGGATGTCTCACCTTGGGCTCCACATCCTCTACCATATAGTCAATGAGATACCATGGGCCCTGGCAGACAGGGCCTATTGTCCTGACCTCGACCTTGAGAGACTCCTGAAGACAAAGGGGGTATCTCTATGGGGTCTGGAGAGCCGACATCCCCTTAGAGACTTTGATGTCCTTGGTATAACACTTCCATATGAGCTCTGTTACAGCAACATCCTGACTGTCTTGGACCTTGCGGGCATACCTGTATGGGCAAGGGAGAGGATAGATCCAGATATGCCTATAGTGTTTGGAGGTGGGACCTGTTCAGTAAATCCCGAGCCAATTGCCGAGCTGTTTGATGCCATCCTGATAGGGGACGGAGAAGAGGCCCTACCAGAGATCCTCAGTGTTATACGAGATTGGAAGGGGTCTGGAGATACTAAGGATGAGTTGCTTACTGCCCTCTCTGGTATAGATGGCGTATATGTGCCTTCCTTTTATGAGGTAAGATATCTCAGGAATGGCCTCTTTGGTGGCATTGAGCCGAAGAGGCCAGGTATAGAGACTCCAAGGCGCAGGATAGTACCTGACCTGGATCAGGTCGCCTTTCCCACTCGTCCCCTGGTTCCATACAGGCAGATCGTACACGATCGTCTAGGCATAGAGATAGCCAGGGGCTGTACCCGCGGCTGTCGATTCTGCCAGGCTGGTACTATATATAGGCCTGTACGTGAACGTGCACCTCAAAGGGTCCTCTCTATTGCAGAAGAGGCCCTTGCCGCATCTGGATGGGAGAATCTCTCCCTGCTCTCCCTGAGCACAGGTGACTATGCCTGTCTCCTACCCCTTTTGAAGGTCTTGATGGACAGATACGTGCCAAGACACATTGCCTGTTCCCTTCCCTCTCTCCGTATAGGGACACTTACTCCAGAGATCATGTCTCAGATAAAGAGGGTGAGAAAGACAGGATTTACCCTGGCTCCAGAGGCAGGGACTGAGAGACTGAGGAGGGTAATAAACAAGGGAATTACAGAAAGAGACCTCATGGAGACAGCGGCCCAGGCATATGCACTGGGCTGGAGGAGGATAAAACTCTATTTTATGATAGGCCTTCCCACAGAGACCATGGCCGATGTAATAGAGATAGCACGGCTTGCAAGAGAGGTCCTTGCCAGGGGAGGCAGGGGAAAGAGGGTCATCGTAAGTGTGGGCACCTTTGTGCCGAAGTCACACACACCCTTCCAGTGGGAGGCCCAGCTCTCTATCCAGGAGTCCAGAGAACGCATCAGAACGCTCAGAGGGCATCTAAGGGATCGGGGTATCCAATTCAAGTGGCATGATCCCTGTATGAGTTTCCTGGAAGGGGTATTCTCCAGGGGAGACCGCAGGCTCACAAGGGTCCTCTACATGGCATGGAAGATGGGGGCCAGGTTGGATGCCTGGAGTGACCACCTGAGATTAGACCTGTACAGAGAGGCCTCTTTACAGCAAGGAGTTGATCTGGATAGATATCTGGATGCAATCGATATAGATGCTCCTCTCCCCTGGGACCATATCTCAGTTGGTGTGGAGCGCAACTTTCTGCTCAGGGAGAGAGAGAGGGCCTGGAAGGAGGTCTATACCCCAGACTGTAGACAGGGAAGGTGTCAGTCCTGCGGTGTATGTGACTTTAAACGCATCCGTCCCATAATCCACAGGGAGACCCACGGTCCCTTTGAACACAATGCTAGAGAGACAGATACGGACAATCAGACTACCTATCACCTGACATTCAGCAAACTGGGAGAGGCCAGGTTTTTGGGACATCTGGAGGTGGTAAGCCTCCTGTATCGGGCAGCAATTAGGGCACAGGTCCCTATTGCCTATTCCCATGGCTTTCATCCGAAGCCCAGACTCTCTTTTGGACAGCCTATTTCTCTAGGTATTGAGAGCCTGGCAGAGGAATTTACAATTACCCTGACGAGATATATAAGACCAGATCGCCTCAGGAGCGCACTCCTCAAAGAGATGCCACCGGGTATCAAGATAGGTAATGTAGAGATTACAGGCGGCAGGATCTCCATAAAGAGGCCTGAGTCTGTAAGATATCTCATATATGTCACTGGCCTTACATGGTCACAGGTGAGAGACCTGATCGACAGACTGAATTCATGCCCAGAATGGCCTGTAAAGAAGATATGGAAAAAGGGGGAGACCGAGCTAGACCTGAAGCGACTGATAGTGTCTCTCTGCCCGCTCACACAGAGAGATATAGAAGATAGATATACAATATTGCATACATGGCCTGAGCATGCAGAGGACAGAGGCATTTTTCTTGACCTGATACTCAGATCCACTGAACGATTTAACCTCAAGCCGAGTGAGGTAATGAGATCGGTCCTGGGGCTCTCTGAAGAGGCGACAAGGATGCTGAGGATCCTCAGATATTGAAGATCAGAGGTAACTGTCCATACCTGGACAGCAGTGGCCCAGAATCCAGACAGAGATGGTATAATCACACTGATATGGCATTTTCCCTGTATCTCATAAAAAAGACGATCACCCTTGTGCCTACCTTCCTGGGGATAACCCTCATATCTTTTATGGTAATGCACCTTGCCCCTGGAGAACCCATGACCATACAGGCGGACTTTAACCCCAAGATGACCCCTGAGGTAAGGGCACGCCTGAGGGCAGAATATGGGCTGGATAGACCCCTATACATACAGTACTGGAAGTGGCTCAAGGGCCTTGCAGTCCTGGACCTTGGGCGGTCCTTTGCACCAGACAGGAGACCTGTATGGGACAAGATCAAAGAACGGCTGCCAGTGACCATCCTGATAAATGCCCTGGCCATGGGTCTGATAATCGTGATAGCGATCCCTCTAGGTGTAGCTGCCTCTGTACGTCAGGGCAGTCTCTTTGACAATATCACCACAGTTTTAGTCTTTGTTGCCTACGCAGCCCCTGGCTTTTGGGTAGCCCTACTCTTGATGCTCTATTTTGGTGTGCACCTGGGCTGGCTGCCTATTTCAGGACTTCACAGCCTCATAGGATATAGAGAGATGTCATGGGGGGAAAAAGTGCTGGACTGGTGCCGCCACCTGATATTGCCTGTCCTGGTATCTGCACTTGGTGGGCTTGCCGGGCTGTCTCGATATACAAGGTCCTCAATGCTCGAGGTCTTAAGGCAGGACTATATCACCACCGCCAGGGCCAAGGGCCTGCCAGAGAGGAGAGTGATCTACCATCATGCACTGAGAAATGCCCTCCTTCCCCTGATAACTATCTTGGGGCTGTCTATCCCTGGGCTCATAGGAGGCAGTGTGATCTTTGAGTCTATCTTTGCGATACCAGGAGTGGGTCAACTCATGTGGTCAAGTGTAATGGCCAGAGACTATCCTGTACTCATGGGGAATCTGGTCATTGTGTCTGTGCTTACCCTATTAGGGAATCTGTTGGCCGATATCGGATATGCCCTGGCAGATCCGAGGATTCGTACAGGCATCCAAAAGGGAGACTAGACAGGTGGGTAACCGTTCATATCTCTGGCCGGAGAATGGAGGGCTGACAGGAGAGGGTATGGACGCCTACGTGGATGGCACCAGGCACCAGATCTTATGGCTGAGTCGAATGTCAAAGAATCCCATGGCAGTGGCAGGCTCCTTGATAGTTGTTGGTCTCTGTATTGTTGCTATCTTTGCACCCTGGCTTGCCCCCTATGATCCACAGGCAATAGATACCTGGCACGTCCTTGAGGCCCCCTCAAGGATGCATCTCCTTGGCACAGATGCACTGGGCAGAGACTGCCTGTCAAGGCTCATCTATGGGGCGAGGATTTCTCTCCTGGTAGGGATTGTGGCCGTAGGGATTTCAACCCTCATAGGTACCTTTCTCGGGGCCCTGGCCGGTTTTTATGGCAGATGGATAGATACCCTTATAATGCGTCTCGTGGACATAATGCTCTGTTTCCCTACAATATTTCTCATAATGGCCGTCATTGCCTTTCTTGAGCCATCCATCTGGAATATTATGGTAGTAATAGGTCTTACCAGTTGGATGGGGGTAGCCAGGCTGGTAAGGGCAGAATTCTTGAGTCTCAAGGGGCGCGACTTTGTCCTGGCAGCCCGGATAACAGGTGCCTCTGACATGAGGATAATCTTTTCTCACATCCTGCCAAATGCAGTAGCCCCGATCCTTGTGACAGTTGCACTCGGCATAGGTAGTGCGATACTTACTGAGAGTGCCCTCAGCTTCCTGGGTATCGGGGTTCAGCCTCCCACACCCAGTTGGGGCAATATGCTTACTGAGGGCAAGAATAACCTGGAGATAGCCTGGTGGTTGTCAGTATTTCCAGGTATGGCCATCCTCATAACCGTGCTTGGCTATAACCTGTTGGGAGAAGGACTGAGGGACGCCTTAGACCCCAGGATGATGCAGGACTGATGGGTGAAATAGGGTAGTTTCCTAAATTTTTAGGTATTGACAAAACCTGAGGGTTCTATTAATAGACTTCTAATATAGTTTTTATTGTGTGAGAAAGGAGGAGATTAAGAATGGTTAGTAAAAGGGTATGTTCTCTAGTAATTGCGATCCTTTTTGGATTGGTGATGGCAGGGCTTGCCGTGGCTGCTGGTCCACCCACTATTACACTTAAGGCAAAGATGGGTAATGTCACCTTCAATCATGCTGCGCACCAGAAGAGGCTCAAGTGTGGACAGTGTCATCACCGCAAGGGACCTAATGGAAAGCAGGTCCCATATAAACCAGGCCAGAAGATAGAAAAGTGTAGTGTATGTCACAATGCCAATAGTGGTATGCCCAGTAGTCTGAACAGTGTCAAAAAGGTCATGCACAAAAACTGCAGAGGTTGTCATAAGTCCATGCACAAGACAAATCCAAAGGCCCCGACAAGGTGCTTTGGCTGTCATGTCAGAAAGAAGTAATTAAGGATTTAAGTGGGCCATTAAAAGGCCTGTTACCATAGGTAATAGGCCTTTTTTGCATACTTTGTACAGCAGTAGCTTAGGTCATGGGGTCCCTGACCTGTTGAGGAGATATGACCAGATCACCTCCAGTAGGGTCTGGACCCCTTCACCTGTACGGGCAGATACAATCAATGGGCCCTTATCAATGAAGCCAGGGAACCCCTGCTTAATGGCCCTTAG
>JALTHG010000082.1 GCA_027004715.1 Deltaproteobacteria bacterium | reverse complement strand
ACTGCCTATGGTGTACCCTGTATCTCTGGCAAAGACAGCATGAAAAACGACACCACCTTTGGTGGAGTAAAGATATCCATACCTCCTACCCTGCTCTTTTCAGTGGTAAGCCGCATAGAAGATGTACACTATGCAGTGACCATGGATGCAAAACGCCCGGGTGACCTGGTATATGTCCTTGGAATCACATACCCGGAGCTGGGGGCATCTGAATACTATGCCAGGTATAATTATATAGGAAACAGTGTGCCAAGGGTGAGGATGGAGGACGCATTGGCCAGATACCAGGCCCTTTCAGGAGCCATGGCCCAGGGGCTTGTTGCCTCCTGCCATGACTGCTCTGATGGTGGACTGGGTGTCTGTCTGGCAGAGGTGGCCTTCAGTGGCGATCTGGGCATGTCAATAGACCTGGATGCCGTGCCATCTGAAGGCATCGGGCGCCTGGATACCTTGCTCTTCAGTGAGAGCCAGAGTAGATTTATTGTCACCATCAGGAAGAGGGACAGGCAGGCCTTTGAAGATATCATGGGAGACACTGGCTGGGCAATGCTGGGAGAGGTGACTGACACGCCTCTGCTGACCCTTAGACATTCAGGAAAGATAGTGGTAAGAGAGTCTCTGAGTTCCTTGAAGCATGCCTGGAAGAGGCCATTGGCCTGGTAGAATCCCGGACAGAGACCCTAATTGCGGCCCATGACAAGCGACAAAAAAGATGCCCTGTCAGAAGAGACACTACTGATAATTCACTCAGGAGAGATGCCTGAGGTCGCATACTATAGCTCTATCTATTATCTTACTGAAGACCCTAAAGGTCCTCATGTTGTCCTTGAAGACCAGGATCTGTCAACCCTTGAGGAGGCCGTTGTCCAGCGCTATAGGACTATTATACTGAGGGACATCACACCTGAGAACCGGGACAAGGGTATCTACAGGGGACTAAGGAGGTGTGCAGTCAACTGGAAGCGCCTCGTTGCCTTCTCTGTAAAAAGAGGCATAGATATCTCCTCTGTACGTAGAGAGGTAGCTAAGGCATTAAAGGCATTCCTGGCTCAGGAATATATGGATGTGAGCTCTGGTAAGAGAGAGAGCTGCATAAACTGTCCCAAATCTACAGTGATGGAGCTGGCCTCAGATCTTGGTCTCTCAGAGAGGGAATTGCCTCCTTTGTTGATAAACTCAAAGACAGCGTAATTGTTCACAGTCCCAGTGTTCGGTAGCATAGCTTGATGCACAAAATCAGGCACTTTGCCCGAAAGGCCACTGCACGGGAGGGAAAAGTGAATGACTACAAGACAAGCAATGGACAAAAATCATGAGCCAAATGGGCATACATAATAAGTTGCTCGCCTTTTTGACCGCTGGTCTTGCAGGTCTGATTATGGCCCTGGGCCTCAGGCTCTTTCTCCCCTTTTTTGAACCGATTGCCTGGGCCATTATCCTGGCCCTCTTTTTTTATCCAGTGTACAGATGGCTGAGACGGGTCCTGAGGGGGTCTGGAGGCCTGGCCTCTCTGGGGATGTGCCTCCTCATAATCGCATTTATCATAATCCCAGTATTTGTCTTGTTGGGGAGCCTTACTTCAGAGGTAATAAGGGTATATACTGAGGTACAGGACAACCTCCAGGCAGGCAACTTCACTATAGTGCCCAATAAACAGAGATTTCCAATACTCAATAAGACCGTATCTCACACACTCGATGCCCTCAAGACACATGAGGGAAAGGTCAAAGAGGCCCTGATAGACCTCTCAAAGAAGACAGGAGAATTTTTTCTGAGACAGGGGACAGTGGTATTCAAGAATGTGGCCAACATCATATTTGATGCCGCCCTGATGATTGTGACCCTCTATTATCTCTTTAGGGATGGAGAACAGATGCTCCAGACCTTTAAAGACCTGCTACCCCTGCCCAGACAGGACGTGGAGAGATTTGCAGGCCTCACCTCTGATGTGCTCTCTGCCACTCTCTATGGAAACCTGCTGACTACATTCATACAGGCAGGCCTTGGCATCTTTATCCTGTGGGTCCTGGGCTTCTCTGCCCCCCTGCTCTGGGGTATGCTGATGGGGCTTGCCAGCTTTGTACCAATGCTTGGGACCTCTATAGTCTGGATTCCAGCCACTCTCTATCTCTTTGTCACGGGATTCTATCTCAAGGGCGCAATACTCCTTATCTATAGCATCCTGATAATCAGCCAGATAGACTATTTCCTCAGGCCATACTTTATCAGTGGCAAGACCCAACTGCATGCCCTCTTTCTCTTTTTCAGTATACTGGGAGGGCTACGTGTCTTTGGGTTTCTTGGATTTGTACTTGGACCTATATTGATAGCCCTGTGTGTCTCTATCCTGGAGCTCTACAAGGTGAATTTTCTGGGCAGGGCACCACAGGGGAGTTAGGCTAAAGATATGCAGAATGAAATTCAAAAGCCAGGCTATCTGAAACTCCTTGAGAATGGAGAGCTGGAGCGGAGGGCCGACGAGGCCTGGAGGTCTATGGCACGTTGTGAACTCTGTCCCCACTGCTGTCGAGTCAACAGGCTTAAGGGAGAAAAGGGGTTTTGCCAGACCACCAATCAGGTAATATTGGACAGCTATGGCCCACACTTTGGAGAAGAGGCCCCACTGGTAGGCAAAAAGGGCTCGGGCACAGTATTTTTTTCCTGGTGCAACATGAGGTGCCTGTACTGTCAGAACTATGAGGTAAGTCACTTTGGCTCTGGCCATGCAGTATCCAATGAATTCCTGGCCTTTTGCTTTCTGGTCCTGCAGGAGGATGGATGTCACAACATAAACCTGGTGACGCCTTCGCATGTAGTGCCTTTTATACTGAAGGCCCTGGTCCTTGCTGCCAGAGAGGGACTCTCCATACCCCTGGTCTACAACACAGGGGGATATGACTCTGTCAATACCCTCAGGCTGTTAGATGGGGTAGTAGACATCTTTTTGCCAGATTTTAAATACTGGGACAGAGACGTGGGAAGGCGCCTGTCACATGTGCCTGATTACCCCCAGGTAGCAAGGAAGGCCATCAGAGAGATGCACAGACAGGTAGGAGACCTGGTAATAGGCCCTGACGGGATAGCAAGAAGGGGCCTGCTGGTGAGGCACCTGGTCCTGCCTGGGGGACTGAGTGGTACAAAATCAATACTGAGATTTATAGCAAGAGATATCTCTCTCAATACCTATCTGAATATAATGGACCAATACAGGCCCCATGGCGAGGCATATGACCATCCTCCACTAGATCGCAGGATTACACAGGAAGAATACGCCGATGCCTTAGGGGCAGCCAGAGAAGAGGGGCTTAACAGGCTGGATAAGGGCAGGTGATTGCTTCTATGAGAAGGATCTTTGTCATAGGGGATATCCACGGTTGCCTCGACAAACTGAGGGCCCTCCTCGACAAGATACCTGTGGACTGGGGCAGAGATCTGTTGATCTTCCTTGGAGATTACATAGATCGTGGGCCAGATTCCCGTGGAGTGATAGACCTATTACTTGACCTGAAGAGAAGACACGAGGGACATGTGATATTCCTGCAGGGGAACCATGAGTGGATGTTTTCTAACTACCTCAAGGACAGACACTATGTCCTGTTTCTTATGAATGGCGGTCAAAAGACCCTTGACAGCTACCGGGGTGCAGATGGGAAGATAGAGATACCAAAGAGCCACCGGGACTTTCTGGATCATCTGGACCTGTTCTATGAGACTGAAGACTATATATTCGTGCACGCAGGTCTGAGGCCCGGTGTCTCCATCTCTGATCAAGACCCAGAGGACCTTATCTGGATCAGGTCACCTTTTCTGGAATCCTCTTATGACTGGGGAAAGAGGGTCATTTTTGGTCATACCCCACTCTTGGTTCCATTAATTGAAGAAAACAAGATAGGGATAGATACAGGGGCAGTATATGGCAGGGTCCTCACCTGCCTGATACTCCCGGATCTTGATTTTATATGTGAATAAGAGGTGAACCACAACATGGCTAGAGAACGTAGAAAGACCTGGAGAGAAATAGACAGTATGCGTGATAAAGGTGGTGCCAGGAGAGACAAAAAAAATGGATATAGCAGCCTTGAAAGGGCCCTTGAAGACCCAAAGTTAAAGGGACTATATCTCAAAAAGGCAGAGGAGCTCTTTATGGGCGTTAAGGGACGACCTGAACACTCCAAAGACCTCATGGCCATACACAACTCCTATGGTACCTCTAAGTTCATGTCCAGGGTCAGACACTATGTAGATACCTATGGAATGCCAGATGACTGGGGAGTCCTGCTGCTGCTCCTGGATCTGAAGAATGCACCAGAGATAGTATGTAAGGCCATTGAGGCCCTGTGTACCCTTGTAAAAAAGAAGGGACCTATTGAGCAGAAGGGCCTCAAGAGTAAGCTAAAGGTATTGAGTATCACGGCAAAAGACCCGCTTATTAGGGAGACCGCAGAGGCACAACTTGCAGGGATCTCCTGAATGCCATGCCAGAAAAAGAGACAGGTGCTTCCTGGACCGAGCTTGTCGATGACTTTATGTCCCGCCTTGTGATAGATCAAGGGGCCTCTCCCAACACCCTGGATGCCTATAGCCGTGATCTCTTAAACTTTGTTGACTTTGCAGAAGGGCAGAGACTTGCCAATCCAGGGGATATAAATTCTAACCACATACTGGGGTGGATGAAGTCCCTCAGGGACTCAGGGCTCTCTGCAAGGACGACTGCCAGGAAGCTATCGGCCCTCAGGAGCTTCTTTCGTTTCCTGGCAGAGGAGCACAGTCTAGATTCCACACCCCTTGCAGTAATCAACAATCCCAGGATAGGGGCCTATCTCCCCAGGGTATTGTCGGTCTCTGAAGTAAATACCCTGATAGAACAGCCTGATACCAGTAGACCCATTGGATTGAGAGACAGGGCCCTCCTTGAGGTCACTTATGCCTGTGGGCTCAGGGCATCTGAGGCAGTAGGGCTAAAACTCAATCAGGTAGACATAAAGGTAGGCTATGTAAGGATAGTCGGCAAGGGAAATAAAGAACGTATAGTACCCATGGGAGAGATTGCCATGGACTGGCTCATGCGCTATCTCAAATCCGGCAGGCCCAGGCTCCTGGGCAAGAGGGCCAGCTACTTTGTCTTTGTGGCCAGGGCAGGAAGACCTGTTACCAGACAGAGGTTTTGGCAATTGATCAAGCAGTATTCCAGATCTGCTGGCATAGACAGGGATATCTCTCCCCATGTACTCCGCCATTCCTTTGCGACCCATCTCCTGGAGAGAGGGGCAGACCTGAGGGCAGTGCAGATGCTCCTTGGCCATGCCGACATAAGCACTACCCAGATATATACCCATCTGGACATAGAGCACCTGCGCACTATCCACCGTAAGTATCACCCCAGGGGCTGAATGTCTGTAACGGCTACATTTCCCCTGGCCAACAGGGGCATTTTGAAGGCTCTCAGTAAACTCTATTTCTCTCTCCAGGATCTCAGGCCACTCTTTATATTAAGGGCAGGATGGACCTCAAGGTCCTTTATAGCCCCTGTACTCTGTTGTACAAAGCATTTCATGCCCTCTTCTCTCCCTACATGGATACCTATGCTAGATGCCAGGCCCGGACCGAGTTCAGTCTTATCCAATACTGTTGTCCCGGTACCATTACCCAATACAGGCTCTGAGTATGCAGTACCTGTCTCATAGTAAAAACCGTGCAGATAGCTATTACCTCCAAAGCCGCATATATCCCTATTGGGCACAAAGGTCGTGGCAAGGACAATGCCTCCAAGGACCGAAGGCCTGGTCAGTACACGCTCCGAAGGACCAGATACAGACAGGCTCCTGAACCATCCATCTTTCTGCCGGACATCTGTTACTAATTCACCAAAATCCCCGTAATACGAACCATCTCTGTAGACAGCACCACCCTCATTGACCGTATAGGGATCTGCATCAAACAGATTGTCCATATCCAGCTCGCAGGTTGAACTATAGTTATGATAATAGCTCTTGGTGCTGTTAGAGCTATTGAAAAAGGGGTCTTTGATGCCGAAGAAGTACTGCTGGTCTGTACTCGATTTGTCATTATCATTGAAATAACGACCCGTACCAAAGTATATCCATGTATTATCTAGTCTATCCACACTCAGTGCTGGAGGTGCAGTGATTGGTGCAGGGGAGTCAAAGAGACGAGACAGCGACCATGACCTGGGGTCATCATTGTAGTGCCCATTTGTTGTGTCACCGTATGTACTGTTTCCTGCATCATCTACCCATGGGATGGCCACCTTATATAGAGCGCCTTTCCAGTTACTCCCCAAGTTATATGCCTCTCCGATATATATGGCATCCACATTGTAATTGAGATCCTTGTCAAGGGTTGCCGGTCCACTCATAAAGGCCTTATTTTCACTGGTCTCAAATAGCCAGTCATCACTGGCCTTTTTGTAAGGTATCCCAGTCTTTAGATCAACGACAAATATATGCCCCTTCTCAGTACTGGTTCCATCATAATCAGTCGGGCCTGAACCAAATACAGCAAACCACTTGTCCTTTACCTTCAAGACCGCAGGATAAGAACTGGAAAAACCAAGACCCGAATAGTGTCTTTCCCACAGCAATCTGGGTGCCCTTGGTCTGGTCACATCTA